>DESS01000316.1:10993-30184 GCA_002361335.1 Richelia sp. UBA3308 | reverse complement strand
AACTAACAACTAATAACTAAAATGTCAGACACTGTTATCCGCGTTGAAAACCTGGGTAAAAAATACATCATCGGTCACCAGAAGCAGGAAAAGTACACCGCACTACGAGATGTAATTGCTAATGGTGCTAAGGGTTTACTCAAGTCATTCCAAAATTCCAAATCTCAAACCCAAAGTTCCAAGGAGGAGTTTTGGGCGCTTAAGGATGTTTCTTTTGAAATTAAGCAGGGCGATCGCGTTGGGATTATTGGGCGCAATGGTGCGGGTAAATCGACGCTGCTGAAGGTTTTGAGCCGGATTACTGAGCCGACCACGGGACGGATTTCGATTAAGGGACGGGTTGCGAGTTTGTTGGAGGTAGGAACCGGGTTTCATCCGGAGTTGACTGGTAGGGAGAATATTTTCCTTAATGGTGCGATTTTGGGGATGGGTAAGGAGGAGATTAAGCGGAAGTTTGATGAGATTGTGGCATTTGCTGAGGTGGAGAAGTTTTTAGATACTCCGGTGAAGCGGTATTCTTCTGGGATGTATGTCAGGTTGGCTTTTGCGGTGGCGGCGCATTTGGAGCCGGAGATTTTGGTTGTAGATGAAGTTTTGGCTGTGGGGGATGCCGCGTTTCAGAAGAAGTGTTTGGGGAAGATGGAGGATGTGGGGAAAGAGGGGAGGACGGTTATTTTTGTTAGTCATAATATGGCGGCAATACAGAAACTTTGTTCTCGTGCTGTTCTTTTACATAAAGGCAATCTTGTATTTGATGACTCTCCCCAGAAGTGCATTACCCAATATTTGCAAGCTGAGGAGGTTTCCTTTGAGGATGGATTGGCTTATACGGTAAAACAAGAATTATTGAAAAGTAATAAATCAGATATAACCATAAAAGATGTTGCTCTTCTATCAGATTCAAAAGAACCCGCAACTTTAATTCAAACTGGAGATTCTTTAATAGTAAGAATATATTACAAAACTAATGACAAATATTCTAGAACATCCTTAGCCTTTGTTGTGAGTCTCAAAACTAGTCAAGGTCAAGAAATATTTCGCTTAAGTACTATGCCAATCAGTGGATATCATATTGACAAACTTGGCTCAGCAGGCTCAATTGACCTCAAAATGGAATCATTACCAATCGTTGCTGGTCGTTATTTTTTCGACATTGGAGTCACACAGCAGAGAGTGAAATTATTATTGAAACTTGAAGAATTGATTATATTTGATATCCAACCCAAAGATATATATCAAAGTGGTTTCTCTCTTAATTCTTCCCATGGAATAATAACTATTCCTCATAAATGGTTCCATCATCCGCAATACCATTCATCCTCACTATAATCGTGATTATGACACAAAAAAAATTAAAACTTTGTACCCACCAAACACAAATACAATTATGTCTTTCGGAGTAATTTATATAGCTACTGGTCAAAAATATATTGAAGAAGCTTGTAATTCAGCAGCTAGTTTAAAAAAAAATCTTCCCAACATATCTATTACAGGTTTCTTTGACGAGACTATAGAATCTGTGCATTTTGATAAGATCGTGCTTATAGATCAGTCAAATGGTAAAAAAAATAAAGTATTATATATGAGTAAGTCTCCTTACGACTATAGCTTATTTATAGATACCGACACATACATATGCGATGATATTTCAGAATTGTTTAGTCTTTTGGATAAGTTTGACATTGCTGTAGCTCACGCGCCATATCGACAAGTTATTCAAATATCCGGAATTCCCGAAAGTTTCCCAGAGTATAATACAGGAGTTATTTTATTCAAAAAATCTACTCAAATTAGTAGCTTTTTTGAAAACTGGAAAACTCTATATGAACAACAATTACAGAGAGAGACAAAATTCCTAAATCCCTTCACACAAAAAGTAGAACTACTCAGTCGCGATCAACCTAGCTTCCGAGAAGCTTTATATAACAGTAACCTAAGAGTGACAACTTTAACACCAGAGTATAATTGTCGGTTTATAATGCCTGGATATGTTGATAGAACTGTCAAAATATTACATGGAAGACATCCAGATTTGCCATTGGTTGCTAAAACGATTAATGCAGAAACTAAACAAAGGATTTACAAAATACATAGTGGTTCTCTGGAAGTGATTCTAAACCAGGAAAAACCTCGCAAGTGGTTAGCTAGTATTCATAAGCTAAGAAGGTTTATTAAAAAAAATTTTAAATCAAGCAAATTTACTTCAGCGACTCATAATCTTTTTTGACTAATAACCTCAGCTTTAGCTTAGAAGATGTTTGGAAAGTTCAACATAAGCATAACCTTAATTATTAGGACTTACGCAAAAATCACGATAATAAGAGTGTTTCAGACATTCTAGATCCCCCCAACCCCCCTTAACAAGGGGGGCTTGCGTAAGTCCTGATTATAATCAATCCAGCTGTAACAATATAGACATTTTTTTTGGAGATTACGATGAAAACACATCTAAAGAACATATTAAAGCAAATTATTCATAATTCAGGTTACGACATTAAAAAGCTTTCTCCATCAAGTTACTATTTAAAGAGTTGTGAAGAAATTTTTTGCAAAGATCCTAGTCAATTTCTTGAAATAATGGTTCACAATAGAAAAACACTAAGTCTAGTTGACGAATGGATTAGCGATGATACCTATAACAATTCATTTTGGCAGTATGGAATACCAAGAGGAAATAAAAACTCTATATGAATTTTGATTGGTGTGAAGTCAATTATTATTATTACACGACCCAAACAATAACATTATCCAGAGAATAATCAATGAATATCGGATTAAGAGGTCACAATCTAATTTTCCTCATTTCCCAACCCCGGGCTGGTTCAACTCTCACACAGCGAATTCTTGGAAATCACTCCGATATTCATACTGTATCTGAACCGTGGCTGATGCTGCATCCTCTATATGCACTGAGTAACGAAGGGTATGAAGCTGAATATAATGCCAAATGGTCTTTAGGTGCGATAAAAAACTTTCTTGAGAAACTACCAGATGGTGAAGAAACATATTTCGAGGGTATACGGCGAACATATACCTACTTGTATAATTCTACTTTAACTGTTTCTGGCAAACAATATTTTTTAGATAAAACACCACGTTATTACCATATAATTCCTGAACTTTACCGAACCTTTCCAAAAGCAAAGTACATTATTCTATTACGTAATCCCTTAGCAGTATTATGCTCAATCATTAGCACTTGGACAAAAGAAAATTGGTTTAGGCTTTACTTGTATCAACATGATTTACTCAAGGCACCAATTGAGCTAATTGAAGGGATAAAGCTATTAACAGAAAAATGTACCGTTCTACATTACGAGAAATTACTAAGTAATCCAGAGAATGAAATTAAAATAGTTTGCGATCAGCTAGAAATTAACTACGAAGCAGAAATTATTAATTATGGACTTAATAATTTCCCAAATTGGAAGTTTGGCGACCAAAAGAGTGTTTACACGAATAAGCAACCTAATTCAAAAAATATAGATGCTTGGATTTCCCATCTCGAGAACCCTCAAGTTTGGAGAGTCGTTAATGACTACTTACACTTTTTGGGAGAAGATATCATCAATCAGATGGGATATTCTTACGAAGAACTAGAGCAAATAATAAATGAAAATCGTCCTCACTGGTTCAAATTATGGCGCACATTTTCCTTAAAATGGTTGCTAAAAAAACCAGAAGAGCGCAAAAAGTTTAATTACGAAGACTACTTAATAAGGTTAATTACATCTGTACAATTACGAGGTTTTGGAGGAACTTTAATTCGCTTAGTACAAAAGTTATTTCACAAACAAGCGAATTCTGTTCAAGTTACTAAGATATTGTCTAGTTAGAGTTTGATCGCCTCAAATCTATTGCTTTTTCTGCGGCTGATTTATTGATTTTTCCAACTCGTGCTGATAACCTACCCTTGGTGCTGCAAGAAAGTATGGCTTGCGGTACACCGATGGTATCTTTCAAAGTTGGTGGTGTTCCAGATTTAGTGCGTCCTGGAATTACAGGCTACTTGGCTATACCGGAAAATGCGGAAGATTTTTGTCAAGGGATTATGCAGCTTCTTGAAGATGATAAAGCTCGGGAGGAAATGAGTCAAAATTGTCGAGAAATTGCTGTTGAGGAATATCCTCTTAAACTTCAAGCTCAGAAGTATGTTGAATTGTACGAAAAATTACTAGAGATTTAAAACCAGTCAATTTTTATAATTAAAAAATATATATGAAATGTCCTACCTTAAGGGAACTACCACCTCCACCACCAGGGAAAACTGGCTGGCCTTGGACGGAGGAAAGTCCACAACTTCCTGAAAAAATGCCTGATGGTTCTGAATGGCCTCGCATTAGCATAGTAACCCCCAGTTATAACCAAGGACAATTTATAGAAGAAACTATTCGCTCAGTTTTACTACAGGGTTATCCAAACTTAGAGCATATTATTATTGATGGGGGCAGCACTGATAATTCTGTAGAGATTATCAAAAAGTATGAGCAGTGGTTAACCTATTGGGTAAGCGAACCAGACAAAGGTCAAACTGATGCTATTCAAAAAGGTTTTAATTTAAGTACTGGTGTCGTTTGGAATTGGTTAAATTCTGATGATTTACTAGAACCATTAGCTTTACAAACTATAGGTAACGCTTACTTAAATAATCCTTTAGCAACAATTTATAGTGGCGAGTTGACTGTATTTGGTACAGGTGAAACTTATTTGCATCCTAAATGTTTTGAAAAGCTTTCCGATCTAATTTGCATTTGGGAAAATTGGTATACTCCACAACCATCAATTTTTCTTTCTAGTAATCATGTAAGAAAAGTAAATGGCTTAAATATATCTCTTCGTTATGCGATGGACTACGAACTGTACTTAAGACTAGGAAAAATTCCAAATTTTCATACTCATGATGTAGATGCACCTGTAGCAAGATTTAGAATACATTCTTTATCCAAAACTTCAAGTCAAAATCTCAAATTTAAGGAAGAAATACTTAATGTTTTTGATGATTTTGCGTGTAAAAATATTTCACTCATGCCAAAGGGGTGGCGAAAATCTAGAAAAATATTTAACTATCATTTATCACTCGATTTAGCTAAAAGTTATTCACAAAATAAACTATCATTTAATTCTTTTATTAAAAATTCAATACCTTTTATTTTCAATATATGGAATTATCGGTTTTTCTGGAGTTCTCTCCTATCTTATATAAGTAAAAATAAACAGGAAAAAGTAGTATTATGAATATGTTAACTAAGTTTTTCTATTACCGCCCTTTTGCAGACTTAACCCTGTGTCATTTTTTGAAAAAACGGTTAACCCTGCCTAATTTATTGCTTGAAGAGTATTTTGATAATTTTGACACTCATCCAGTGACTTTGCATCAACTTCCGAAAGGAGCGTGGTCAACTCCTCTTGCTGATGTAATTATGCTGCTCAAAATAGCAGTATGCTCTCAAGCAAAGAAATTAATGGAGGTAGGAAGTTTTCGGGGTTACACTGCTCTTTACCTAGCACAACACGTATCGCCAGATGCAAAAATAGTTACTGTAGACCGTTACCCAGAACACGGTGAAGCCTACCGTAATACTCAATATGCCCATAGAATTGAGCGTCGTGTTGGTGAAACTAGTCCGGAAATATTTCAACAAGACTCTCCCGGTTCTTATGACTTTATTTTTCTGGATGCAGACCACTCTTATGAAGCAGTAAAGCATGATACAGAACTGCTTCTACCTCTGATATCTCCAAATGGCTTTCTTGTTTGGCATGATTACGCTAACTGGGGTTACTTTGACGGTAAAAATGGTGTTCCAGAATATTTGAAAGAACTCTCCGAACGTCTACCTATAGCCCATGTTATCGGTTCTGATTTAGCTGTATACTCGCCTGCTTGGAGTAGAGAGCAAAAGCATCTCTACGAGAAAGCTATTGTACAGAAACTTCATCATACTCAAATTGATGCTTGGACAACTGCTTCTCTACGGGGATAGCCTACAATGATTTTTCTTTACTCCGATGTACTGTATCGAGCCGGTGGTATCGAAACATACCTTCATGCTCTAGCACTACATTTATTCAACAAAGGTATACCTTTTCGGATAGTAGTTGCTGAATTAGAACCATGTCCGCTGGTAGATGAGTTGGTAGATAAAGGTGTAAATGTTTATCGTCAGCGACGATTACCAGGGGATAGCTGGAAAATTAGGCAGCATTTTATGTTGACTTGGTTGGCTGCACAACTGCAACCAGGAGACTGGGTATTTTGCGTGCGTCAGCCCATGCCAGAACTATACCTAAGAATGGTTCGGCTCGTGCACCGTCGTCAAGCTAAAATTGCTGCTAGTTGGATGTTTGCACCGGAATTTATCCCGCCAGTTCCTCCTTATGGACAAAAGTTCTGTCAAGCAGTAGCCCAAACCGATGCAGTGATTTCTGTTTCTCAATGTACCGCTCACCAATTTAAAGAAGTATATGGGTACACGGGGAAGGTGAATGTAGTTCCTTACCACAATTTACTTTTCTTCCCCGAAGTAATTCCCCTTCCTCCTGCACCACCTTGGAAAATTGGTTTTATCGGTCGTTTGGATATCAAACAGAAAAACTTGGACACTTTGCTCGAATCTTTAGTACCTGTGATTGAAAAATGGCAGCAAGTAGAGTTACACCTTTACGGTAGAGGAGCCGACCAAGGTCAGCTAGAATCATTAGCTGCAAGTCTAGGTATCAGCAAGCATATCATTTTTCATGGTCCTTACGACCATCGCCAAGACTTAGGGCAAATTATGGCTAATTGTCATTTTTTTGTTTACCCTTCTCGATTTGAAGGTGGTCCGTGCTTTACCTTATTAGAGGTAATGCAAGCTGGGAGGTTTTGTGTTGCTTCCCCTGTGGGAGGAATCCCTGATTTGTATGCAGGTTTTCCCGATATTGGCTTATTAGTTTCTCCTGATAACTTATCGGAACTAAGTCAAGGGATAATTACAGCTTTGGAAAAGGTAGCGAGTGGTGTAGTTAGTGGCGATAAAATACGCGATCGCTATTTTGATGGGTTTGATATGGAATCTGCTCATAAAGCTTGGGAATCAGTAGTTTTATCACATAAGTAATCAATAATACGATAAAAACTCTACTATTTAAAGACTCAAAATAATGATAAATCAAAAACATATAACCGATCCGTTTGAGTTAAAAAAACTCCCAAAATTGCATCCATATCGTTTGGTTTGGACTGCTTATAGTCGCTTATTAGATTCTTACGGTAAAGTTACACAAATACCGATATCAAGTCAACTAAAAAGCTTCGTTCCCGAACATGTATTTAAAAATTCGGGTAGTTTCTTACCAGAGACAGCAGTTACATCAAATCAATTAGAGTTATTAAAAATTGCTATTGCGACAACGGAGTATCTCTCTGAACCCTTAGCAGAAATAGGTAGTTATCGAGGAGCAACAACACAGAAATTAGCACAAGAAACTAAACGCTTGATCTATGCTGTAGATCCCTATATTGGCTATGGAGGCTGGGAATCAGATTTAGATGCATTTAAGGAAAAAGTGGAATTCCTCCCTAATGTTAATCATTTGCGGATGACTTCAGGAATGGCATTCAAGCAACTTCAAAACAAATCTCTTAGTATGGTATTTATTGATGCTGTCCATGACTTTTCTAATACCTGGTTCGATTTTTGTAGCTGGAGTTCTTTAGTCGTTCCAGGGGGATTAATTGCGATGCATGATGTTGATTATTTTCCTGGTACTAATTTAGCTTTTCGCAAAATAATAGCACAAACAAATAAGTATTCACTCTGGGGATATTGCCCTAATATTGCTATTGTGAAAAAGTTAGATGTTAATGATTGACTATCGATATAATTTCTTTTAATTGAAAGCTATCATTTACAATGAAACTATGTTGGCTAATTCCTGATGATAAAGGTGGTGGAGTAGCTTCTGTTGCTTTGTCTTGCTGTCGTCAAGCAGCTAAAGCCGGACATCAAACAACTTTACTCACTGTTATTTCTTCTACTGGCTGGATTGGCAATAACCATGATTTTCGCGTCTGTTCTTTAAATTTAAGTGGCTCAGCACAAGAAACACCAGAAACTTTGCTGCAATGGCTGGAAAAAAATCCCCAGGATATATTATTTTTAAACGGTTGCGAACAAGCTGATGTAGTTATTCCCTATCTCCCTTCACACCTCAAATGCGTTTATGTTGTTCATGATACAGCATCTCGATATTGGCAAGCAGCTATTCGGGAAGAGGATAATTTAAATGGCATAATCGCTGTATCGGAAACTGTTGCTAATCAGTTTAAAAATCGCTTAAAGGAAAAAAACCAAAATAATAAGCTATATACAATTCTCAATGGCTGTGTCTTCCCCCAAAAACCAAATCCCAACAATTTAAGACAAGACGACCTAATTTTTATTGGTGGTGATAAGCCAATTAAGGGAGCTTTTGATGTCCTTAAGCTTTGGAAAAAGTTAATCGAATTTGGTTTTACCGGCAAGTTACATTGGTTTGGTAAAGTCACACCAAATTTTCAAGCTAAAATTAATCGACTACCAAATTCCGAACAGATTCAGGTTTACGGTCGTGTCAAGCGCGATGTTATATTTTCTACTGCGGCATCAGCCAAAGTAGTATTGATGTTAAGTCACGTTGAACCATTCGGAATGGCAACAATTGAAGCAATGAGTATGGGATGTATACCTGTTGCTTGGCACATTGAGACTGGTACAAAAGAAATTGTCACGGTTAACGAAACAGGATTATTTGCACCATTAGGAAATATAACAGTTTTAGCTCGTCAAGTGCTGCACGCTTGTGAAAATTATCAGGTTTATGGTGATGCAGTAATTAAACAAGCGCGAACAAAGTTTGATGAATCTGTAATGTGGAAGGGTTACGAATCATTAATTGATTCTATGGCTAACCTAGAACCAATTACCAGAAGCAAACAAGGACAAAAGCCAGCTATTTATACTCCTCCCACCCGCCGTTTTCAGCTTTTACCTGGTTCAATTCGTTCGATAATTCGAGAATTTGTCGGGAAAAATCCTCGTCTTGGCTATTTGCTCCGAGATATGCGCGGTTTTTAACTTTTGGTTTTTAACTTGTGGTTTCTAACTTGTGATTTTGAATCATGAAATTCCTTAATTTCCTTTTCCTTAGTGCAAATACTCCTTGGGTTTATGCTTTAGCGGAAGCTTTAGCAGCCAATTACCCTACTCATGCGACACGCTTCTACGATTGGCTAAATTATCGTCGTCTGCGTCCAAATTGGAGTAACTCCACTCCACCAGCACTTATACAAAGGACAATGCAAGTTCTACCTCCTGGGTATGCTGGGACTTTTGAACCGATATTTAGACCGTACTTACAATGGAAAATTCAAAACTGGTGCAATCAACTAGAGAAAACTAATGGTGAATATCCTTGGGTTGTAGCACCTTATCCTTATTTGGCTCCTTGGCTACGCCAGATACCATCACAGAAGTTAATTTATTACAACTTGGATGATTACGTACTTTATCAGCCTTCCCGTAAAGATAAAATTTTGGCTCAGGAAGCACAAATAGTAGAAAAAGCAAATACCACCTTATGTCTTGCTCAGTATCAAGTTGAAACATTACGTAAACGTTATCCTCATAAAGCCAAAAGCATTCATCACTTTCCTCTGGGAGTTGTTGATTCCTACATTAATCCCCAGCCAGAAAAGCCTCCAGAACCAATAACTGTTGGTTATATAGGAAATCTTAGCGAACGAGTAGATTGGCAATTAGTTTATCAAGTAGCGCGGGCTTGTACAGAAATCACATTTATCTTTGTCGGTGGTTTAAATGATTTTGGTGGAGGAAGCCACGAACATAATTGGCAACTAGAACGTGAAACGGCGCTGAGTTTACCAAATGTCCGTCATATAGGTAAAGTACCTCAAGCTGAGGTAAAGCAATACTACTGGTCATTTGCCCTTAATTGGATTCCTTATTCTGTTAATCATTCCTTTAACCAAGCGTCTTGTCCCACGAAGGTAATGGATACTATTGCTACCGGTCGTCCCGTATTAAGTACTGATATACCAGAATGTCGTCTTTATCCACAATGGATCACAATTTTTCATTCAACGGAGGAAGCTGTTTCTCTGATTCGCCAAAAATTAGATGTTAACAAAACAGAACGAATCCAGGAAAAAGGCTTAAACCAGTTGAAATTCGCAACTCAAAACACTTGGGAAATCCGCGCTCAAAAATTGGAGAAATTATTATTACAAAAATGAGTTTTAAAGCCCCAACTCAAACAGTTCAAGCTTCAAGATTTTGGATTCTAGATATAATAAGAGGCTTAGCAATTTTAGCCGTGGTTTGTTTTCACGTGGGTGTTCCAACAGATGCACAATCTGGTTTTTCAAATATTTGGAGCAAATGGCTGGCATATGGTGGTACTTTAGGGGTAAGTATATTTTTCGTTCTTAGTGGCTTCAGCATTCACCTTTCCCAAGCTCGAAAAGCACTCGGGGAGAAAAATTATCGTTTAGATTGGGGAAAATTTTTTCGTCGTCGCTTAACAAGACTTTATCCTGCCTACCTAGGTGCTATTTTTCTAGCTATAACAATCAATTTTATCTGGGCATTAATTCGCGATCGCAATCCTTTTGCTTATGTACCAACTATTTGGGATTTCTTAAGTCACTTATTACTAATCCATACCCTAAGTCCAGAAACATTTTTTGGTATTATCCCGGCTCTATGGTTTATAGGGGTACAGGTTCACATTTATTTACTCTACCCAATTTTCTGGTGGTTGTGTTAACGCTGGGATATTAATAAAGGTTTATTGATTGTTCTAATCTTAACTGTAGTTGCTCGACTAGTTTCCCAAATATTGCTTACTACAACTACTAATAATCATCCCGATTTGATTACAGTGCTTCAGAACAATGCTCCTCAAAGATGGTTCGAGTGGTGTTTTGGTGCTTGGGTTGCTCAAAAAGTAGTAGAAAAAAAGCAAATCCCCATTAAATACGGCTGGATATCACTGTTATTTTTAATTCTGTGGATTTCTTTTGGTGGTGGAATTAAACTTATTTACGAACTTGTTTTAGGGTGTTTAATTGGCTTAATAATTTGGAGCCTGGTAACTCATCAAAAACACTTTCGCTTTAGATTTGCTTACTACCCATTTTTGTATCTAGGATTAATTAGCTATCAGGTGTATCTTCTACATCAGATATTTGTACCTTTCTTTCGTTCAGCCTTGGATAAAATGACTATTAATTGGGTAATGTCCTTTTTATTAGTATTGTCATTAGTTTTTTTAGTTACATTACCTTTATCATTTATTTTTTATAAATTCTTATAAATAACATTACTTAAACAAAAAAATTGAACACAAATTAGGAAATAGAAGTGACATTCTTTATGATTGGGAAGCATTTCCCATAACCTGATTTGATCATCCGCACAATATTATATTTTGATTTAAATAATTTGTATGTCCAAAACATTTCCGTTATGGATCTGCTGTCAAATCGGCGCAAGGGAACATTATGCAATTCCGCGAGCCTTACATCAACAACAGCAACTCGCTTACCTAATTACTGACGCTTGGGTATTACCAAGTTCCCGAATTAATTTACTCCCAAAAAAGATTTTGGCGAATTTACGCGAGCGGTTTGACTCAGATTTAACATCAGCATCCGTTAAGGCTTATACAAATTCATTAATTAACTTTGAACTCACTCAACGCCTACAAAAAAATACGGGTTGGGAATGCACTATTGCTCGTAACCATTGGTTTCAACAACAAGTTGTAAAATCACTTAAGCTAATTGCTCCAAAGCTCAATTCTTCTCCCACTTTATTTGCCTACAGCTACGCAGCTTTAGAACTGTTTCGCTATGCCAAAACTCAAGGCTGGCAAACTATCTTAGGACAAATAAATCCGGGAATCGTTGAAGAAAAGTTAGTTGCCGCAGAACATAAAAAACATCCTGATTATCAATGCATATGGCTGCCCGCACCAACTGAATACTGGGCTAACTGGCAAGAAGAATGTTCCTTGGCTGACAGAATTTTAGTAAACTCCTCCTGGTCAAAGCAAGCATTAGAGCAAGTCGATATTCCTCAAAGCAAAATTGATATTGTTCCTCTTGCCTACGAAGGGAGTGCATTAGCAGATGATTTTGAGCGAACCTACCCCAAAGCCTTTTCTAAGGAACGTCCGCTACGGGTATTATTTCTAGGGCAAGTAATTTTACGTAAAGGTATCGTAGCATTATTAGAAGCCGCAGAAATACTACAGCATCAACCCATCGAATTCTGGATAGTTGGCAGTAATAACATTACACCACCATTGGAAATCCAGAGGCTCAAGGGAGTTAAGTGGGTTGGTGCAGTTCCTCGGAGTACTACAGCAAAATATTACCAGTTTGCAGATGTTTTTGTATTTCCTACCCTCTCCGATGGCTTTGGATTGACGCAACTTGAAGCCCAAGCTTGGAAACTACCGATTATTGCATCTAGATTTTGTGGTGAAGTGGTAGAAGACAAAGTAAACGGACTGATATTACCCGAGGTAAGCTCCAAAGCAATTGCACAAACACTTCAGTTATGCCTTGATAACCCCGAACAACTAAAAGCTTTTTCTCAACAATCCACTAATACTCAAAATTTTAACCTACCGCAATTACAGTATCATCTCGAAACCATAGCCGATGCCATTATTTGATTTCCTTTCTTTAGCCTTCATTCAAATTGCACTGCTGGTTATCAGCGATGTGGTAAATTTTTTTTCAATCACCAGCTATGAAATTACGCAGATTTTAAATCAACATGATACTGTCGTCTTGTTTGTTGCATTAAAAGATAAGCTTTTGGACGGCGTTAATAAATAATTTCTTATGAATTATGTAACAGGATTTCCTCAAGATGTTCTGCCAATTTACTTGATGGCATCGATTATTCTTATTGTATTAGTAATAGAGGCTTTCAATAAAATAAAAAGTAGAGCATGGGCCATACCTGCTCTTGCAGTTTATTTTACTACTGCAATGTGGTATTTTATTGAATTAATTTATACCCCTGAAAGATTTTATCTATTTTCTTCAGAAATAATAGGAGACTGCTACTTTCAAATAATCTTATTTTTAATATCTTTTCGACTTTTTTTACCACCACTGTATAGTCAATTTATCAAGAATTATCAACATGTTTGGAGATTTTCTACATTAAATCCAGCAAATATTCTGAATTTTCTTGCAATTATTTGGTTGTTTCTATTGATATATGGGATTACTCGCTTAGATGGTAATATTTTTAAAGCTTTATTTCCCATAGCATCTCGTGCGGGAGGTCATATGTGGGGAAGAGCAGCTGGAGCGGGAGCTGGTTCTACCGGCTTTATTATTTCTTTTGCTTCATACACTTATCTATTAGTTTGTTCATTCTTTGGCGCTCTTCTACCTTTACAAAATCAAACTTGGGCAAAATTTTTAAATTTGTCATTGATGTTAATTTCATGGCCCTATTTTATTTTAATGGGATCTCGTAATCAGTTATTAGCAGTTGCATTACCTGTTTATTTTAGCTATTTGCTATTTTCCAGGCAAGAATGGTGGAAAAAAGCTTTGATAACAGTTATTACTTTCTTAGTTTTAAATCAGGTTTTTACACTAATTATTGCCTATCGTAATGAAGGCTTTGTAGAACTCCTAAATGCAAGCAAACCCTCGGTAGAGATATCCGAGCAAAAGCACTTAGGTTTGAATATGCTAGAAGAATTGAGTTATATTAACAACTTTTATCATGCAGGAATGTTACATCCTAGTTTGGGTAGTGGTTATTTAGCTGAGTTAGCCAACATAATTCCCCGTGTGATTTGGCCTGAGAAACCACTTATCGGTATTGACTATGCCCTGCTTCGAGGCATGGGAGGAGGTTCAAGTGATATAGGAGTTTTTGCTACTCTTTCAACTGGCTTTATCGGGCAAGGATTGATGAATTTTGGTCCTTATATCGGACCAATTGCTCCCGGTTTTATATTAGCTTGTTGGACTGCTATTCTTTCTAGATTATGGTCTCAAAGGTATTCAACTTTGCGTTTTTGCCTATTTCTAGCATGTTTAACACTGACCTTCAACTTAGGACGGGATATTACATTACTAGTTTTATGGCCAGCTATATTCGGTTACTTGCTGGTGAGACTTCTAGAAAACTTAAGTAAGGGACGGAAAAATTCTGCGGCTTCCCCTTATTCATATATACATAAATCTTGAGGTTAAGGAAAAGTCTATTTACAGTAACTAGAGGAATTTTCATTAGTGACTACAATCCGCATTGCAGTACTTTTCACCAATTTTGGTCCTTACCATTTAGCAAGGATTAAAGCATTAAACAAATGGTGTAGCCATATAGGATGGGAAGTCATTGGTATAGAACTTGCTCGTAGCGAACAAGAATATGCATGGCGCATTGAATTAGAGCAATTATCATTCCCAATTATATCTGTAACATTAAACCAGTTAGAACAAGTGAGGCTTGAGCAAATAGTTGGGAGTCTCTATAAAGTTTTGTCTAAAATTAATCCCGATGTCTTGGCGATCGCCGGTTATGGAAGACCAGCAATGCTGGCAACTCTGTTGTGGGGTATATGGAAACGAAAGCCAACTATATTATTTTCTGCAACTCATGAGCATGATGCGAAACGCTTTGCATGGACAGAAATACTTAAAAGCCTAATTATTAAACCATATAGAGCTGCATTAGTAGGCGGAAAAAAACAAAAGCAATACCTGATTAAATTGGGTATGGCAGCGGACTCTATTTTTTTGGGATACAACACTGTAGATAACGAAAAATTTCACCCCAATAAACTCAAAGCATTACCTTGTCCAGTTAATCAGCCTTATTTTCTAGCAATCAATCGTTTTGTACCAAAAAAAAATCTTTCATTTCTGCTCCATGCTTATGCCAAATATCGTCAGTTAGCAGGTACTTATGCTTGGGACTTAGTGATTTGTGGTGATGGTTCGATGCGTGTTGAACTGGAAAACCAAATTATCAATTTAAATTTGGACGAAATCGTCCATCTACCTGGATTTCTCCAGCAAGATGAACTATTACCTTACTTTACTCATGCTAGCTGCTTTATTCATGCTAGTACTCATGAACAATGGGGCTTAGTAGTAAATGAAGCTATGGCTGCTGGCTTACCAGTATTAGTATCTAATCGCTGTGGCTGTTTTGAAGATTTAGTAGTTGAAGGTATCAATGGATTTGGTTTCGATCCCAACAATAATCAACAATTAACTAACTTAATGATAAAGGTAAGTTCGGGAGAAATTGATTTAGAACATATGAGTCAAGCAGCCTTAGAACATATACAGAAATTCTCTCCAGATTATTTTGCTCAAGGTTTAATACAAGCTGTTGAATACGCCGTAACACATTAGCAATCCATGAAAATCCTAATTGTTGTTCCTTCTTTGGGGAGTGTATATGGTGGAACATCCAAAATCGCTATTGAACTAGCCCAAGCACTGGGTAAGCAAAATATCGAAGTAGATTTAGTTACCACCGATGCAAATGGTTCTACAAGATTAAATGTACCACTGCATACTTGGGTTGATGAAAAAAACTATCGAATAAAATATTTTCCTTATTGGGGATGGGATGACTACAAAGTCAGTTGGTCATTAACTAAATGGTTATTTCAAAATATTACCAATTACGATTTAGTACACACAATAGCTGTTTTTTCGATTCCTAATCTGATTGCTCATTGGCTTTGCCAAGTTAATAGTATTCCATATGTAATGAATCCTCAAGGAATGTTAGAACCTTGGGCATTATCATACAAAGCTTGGAAAAAGCGCATTTATTATAATCTAATCGAAAAACCAGTTCTTCAGCGTGCAAATGCAATCCAAATGTTATCTTCGTCTGAAGCTAAGAATGTCGAGACACTTAAGCTCAAAACGCCCACAATAATCATTCCTAATGGCTTGCATCGTCAAGACTTTGAAAAACTCCCCAACCCCGAACTTTTCTACGAGCAATTCCCAGATACTCGTAACAAAAATCTAATTCTTTTCTTAGGACGTATCGATCCCAAAAAAGGACTGGATTTACTAGCAATAGCTTTTGGTCGGATACACGCCCAATTTCCGGAAACTCATCTAATAATAGCAGGTCCAGATAACATTGGTTTTCTCCCCACAGCTAAAGAATACTTTGCCAATGCAGGTTGTTTAGAAGCTGTTACCTTCACAGGGATGCTAACAGGCTCTCTTAAATATGCTGCTCTTGCTGCTGCCAATATTTACGTCGCTCCATCCTATTCTGAAGGATTCAGTATGTCAGTTTTAGAAGGAATGGCATCTGGTTTACCTTGCATTATTACTACAGGCTGTAATTTTCCCGAAGCCGCAAAGGCTAATGCTGCATATGTGGTTGATATTGATGCTGATGCTATTACAAATGCTTTAATCCAGTGTTTACAATCTCCTCAACAAGCAAAAGAAATAGGAACCCGTGCTCGTCAACTCATCTTTGAACAATATACCTGGGATTCCATAGCCAAAAAATTAATTCAGGTTTATACAACTATCATCAAAAATCAATCTATTCCAACTTTAAATTAACATAAATAAGGAGTAATTAAATCCATGATTTCAAATTATAAAAAGTACGAATATTCTTACCAAAATAATAATCTAGGACATCATCATGCTTATTTAATAAAACCTCTGATGAAAATGATAAATGAAACCGCTACCCCCCCCACAAAATCAACAAAAAATTCGTATTTTAGACCTTGGTTGTGGTAACGGAAGTTTCACTAACTTTATTGCAAAAAATGGCTATGAAGTAGTTGGTGTAGAAGAATCCGAAACAGGAATTAAATTAGCCAGCGAAAATTTTCCTGATTGCCAATTTATTCAAGGAAGTATCTACAATCTCCCTTATACAAAATTACAAGATAAATTTGATATTGTTCTTTCTTTAGAAGTAATTGAACACTTATTTTATCCCAAAGAATTAGTAAGAGCCGCAAAAAAATTTCTTAAGCCTAATGGACGTTTAATTATTACTACTCCTTATCATGGCTATTTTAAAAATCTCATGCTCGCAGTCACAGGAAAAATGGATAAACACTTCACTGTTCTTTGGGATGGGGGACATATAAAATTCTTTTCAGTCAAAACTTTAACTACTTTACTAGAATCAGAAAACTATACAGATATCAACTTTAAATTTGCAGGTAGATATCCCTATCTCTGGAAAGCAATGTTGTGTTCTAGCACATTAGTTAAACCAGAATAAACTTAATTAATTTCTCTAAAATGCTAGAAAAAATTACTCCACTCATTCTTACCTACAATGAAGCGCCTAATATCGAGCGTACCCTTCAACATTTGACTTGGGCAAAGACAATTGTTGTAATTGATAGTTACAGCACAGATGAAACCTTAGAGATTCTCAAACTATATCCTCAAGTTGAAATATTTCAGCGAAAATTCGATACTCATGCAACACAATGGAATTACGGCTTAGAAAAAGTCACATCCGAATGGGTTCTTTCTCTAGATGCAGATTACATCGTCACAGATGAGTTAATAGCTGAAATCAAAAATTTAAAAACAGATACACAGATAAATGGCTATTTTACTAAATTCAAATATTGTGTTTTTGGTAAACCACTTCGAGGTACTATACTTCCCCCTCGCCAAATTTTATTTCGCAAAGACAAATCAATTTACATTGATGATGGACACACTCAGCTTTTGCAAGTGAATGGCAAATCATCAACACTTTCTTCCTACATTCATCATGACGATCGCAAACCCTTAAATCGCTGGTTATGGGCGCAAGATCGTTACATGATCATTGAAGTCAAAAAACTGACACAAACTTCCGATAATGAATTAAGCTTGGGAGATAAAATTCGCAAACAAAAAATCTTTGCTCCCTTTGTAGTTTTATTCTATTGTCTTATTCTCAAAGGTGGAATTATAGACGGTTGGCATGGCTGGTACTACGCTTTTCAGCGAGTTTTGGCAGAAATTTTATTTTCTATTAGATTAATTGAATACCAGCATTTACAGCAACAAGACACTTTAAACAAAAATTCCCTACTATTACACAAATCTAACTTGAAAGTAACCTCACCTCCTGCTATCGGACACCCCTCTCCTTGGCAAGGAGAGAATAAGGGGTGAGGTTTTTCATTGGAAACAGCAAGTTTTGGTTAAAGTTCACAAAATCGCATTGCTCCGAGCTGCATATGTAGTAGATATTAATGCTGATGCAATCGCAGATGCTTTAATTGAGTACTTGAGTAACCCCCAACAATCAAAAGAAATAGGCGATAAGCCTTCGGCATGCGCTTCGCGATCGCGCTCGTGGGTTTATTTTTGAAAATTATACTTGGCAAAAATCAGCAGAATTACTCGAACAGATTTACACCGCTATTGTCAACAAAAAGCCTTTGCCGGAAAATATTAGAGGTTCTTTAAGTTTTAGCACCTAACCAGGGGAAAATGTTGTATATTAACCTCAAAAAATACTGGCTCTTCGGCATCCTAGGAATCATCCTCATCTTCGCGAGTATCATTCCCATACGTTTAGCGATCGCCGCTCACATCGCACCCCAACCCCAAGCCATCCTAACTCTCGGCGGGGCACAAATCCGAGAAAAATTCACCGCTCAATTTGCTCAAAACCATCCAACTCTTGATATTTGGGTTTCTAGCGGTATATCTCCAAAACTAGCTAATCCAATCTTCAACGCCGCAGGTATTTCAGAAAATCGTTTCCACCTTGACTACCGTGCCGTTGACACCGTTACTAATTTTACCACCCTTGTTTCCGATTTCAAACAACGTCAGATTTATCATCTTTATCTAATTACCTCTGACTTTCATATGCCCAGAGCAAAAACCATAGCTACATTTGTCCTTGGCAGTCAAGGTATAACATTTACTCCTATTACCATTAGCGATCGCCAACCAAAAGAAACATTAATTCGTATAATTCGTGACGGTATTCGCTCTATAGTATGGATTTTTACAGGTCGTACTGGAGCAAGTCTCCACCCCGATCCCCCATCTTATTAAAGAATTTAGAAGTAAGAAGTAAGAAGTAAGAAGTAAGAAGTAAGAATTTAGAATTAACAACTAACAACTAACTATCG
>DESS01000316.1:5043-10859 GCA_002361335.1 Richelia sp. UBA3308 | reverse complement strand
AAAAAGTAACAACCAACAACCAAAAACTAACAAACAACAACTAAAAAATAATAAATAGTAACTAATAACTAACAATTAATAACTAACAACCAACAACTAACAACTAACAACTAACAACTAACAACTATCAACTGACTATGCATTTAAATAACTACACTCTTGGCACTTATACCCCAGGGGCATCCTATTGGAAACAACTTTTATGGTATTTTCTAGGTTCGCCTTTAGTTGAAAGTGATTGGCTTCCGTTTTCCGCAATCAAAGTTAAAATACTCCGCACTTTTGGTGCAAAAATTGGTATTGGCGTTCGTATCAAGCCAGGAGTAAGAGTTAAATTTCCTTGGCGTTTGGTAGTAGGCAATTATGCTTGGATTGGAGAAAACGCTTGGATCGATAATCTTGCTCTAGTAACAATTGAAAGTCATGTTTGTATATCTCAAGGAGTTTATCTATGTACTGGAAATCATGATTGGAATCATCCTGACTTTAAATTAATAACTGCACCAATTCATATTGAAGAAAGTAGTTGGATTGCAGCAAAATCAATCATTGGCCCTGGAGTAATAGTTGGTAAAGGAGCTGTACTAGTACTAGGTGGAGTTACAGGGCGTTCTTTAGAACCAATGACAATTTATTCTGGAAATCCAGCCCAACCTGTAAAGAAAAGAAAGTAAAAAATAAAAAAAATTTTCCTAATTTTCTACAAATAAATAATATTCTAAGTGGGTATGCAAAATTATTTGCGTCATTGCGAGCGATAGCGTTCACCTTTATGTGTTCCCGTTCACCGTCAGGTGTTCCCGAAGGGTAGGGTAGCAATCCCAAGATCTTGCATTCATAGAAGATGTGCCGAAGGCATATGCTTCGTTTCACTCCGTTCAAGTCGCAATGACAATGCACAATTTATTTTGCATGAGTACTTGTATAAATTATTTGGCGTTGCTTCACTGATGTATGAAACGGATTTATTAGAAAATCGAAAACCTTGTCCCAGAAGCGATATATCGCGTCTTTACATTTAGGATTCATACCCGAATTCAGCAACGCCAATTATTTAGAGCCTTGTGGGTGCAAATATTTAACGGGCTTCCCACTTAAGTTGGAAATTGGTAAGAGAATATTTACCTATGAATACTAACTATCTCATAGGGATTTGAATCAATCAACTAACTTGATTATGTAAAATTTCCAATTATTATAAGTACTTAGACAAAATTAATTATATATTGTCATTGCGTTCACGTTCACGAAGTATGCCCGAAGGGCTTAGTGTTCCCTCTTAGGGAATGGAACGAAGCATATGTCCTGTCGGACACGCTTCGCTAACGCAAAGGCTTGAAGCTTTCAGAATATCAAATTAATTTTGTAGGACTACTTAGAGGAGAAAAAACTATGTACTCCTTGGCGCTCACAGGCTAAAAACTTATAATTTAGCTGATAAAAATTTTCAATTAAAATTCCTTCAAAGTTAATTTGATCTTTATATATTAATATCTCATTGTTAATAATTGTACTTTAATATTTATCCTGCATCAAAGGTCAATATCAGTATAAGAAACTACTTTTAAATCTAAATTTGCCAACCTATAATTTAATTTTATGAAATAACCCACACAAAGGAGTTTTGCCTATATAACTGCGACTTATAGATTATCAGTCAAAAAAAACTCTGGGTGGCCTACTTCCCTGTTCTTCCGCGTTTAAAAATATTAGGTGAATCTGAACAGATTTGATATTACTTCTATTTATTTATATTCCCTAAGTATCTAAGAACACTTTTACAACATCTGTCTTGAGGAATAATTGTAATTAGCTTTACTTTTTCTTTATAAACATCCTCTAAATAAATATCAAAATTAAATATCTAATTTCACCATTTGTATATAACAATCCTATACTTTTTTATCAAAGAAACTCAATATAGGCTAAAAGAGTCGAACTTAAAGCCGCTTATTTCTAAAGATCCAGTTTTATGAACAAGTTATTTCTAGGATTATTAAGTAAAGTCCTGGCAGTATCATTTTTATTAGCTACAGCTGTCCTAGTTCATTCCGCAGTTATCGGCCAAAATGAAAATGTAGAAAGCGACAAGAAGAAAATATCATCTTCTTCTCAAGTTTCAAAACAAACAACAACCTCTAATCTTGAGGAACAACCAGCACCAACGAGTGACATAATTAGGCAACAGTTAAAATCTGAAGAAGAATTAGCTTTAGCTGAAGAAGCGAAATTTGAGCAAGAGTTAAAGGCAATTTCTGTACCAGAATATTCTTCAACATCAGAATTTTCAAAAACATCTTTATCTAAAATGGCTGCAAAGGCTTCAAAAGTCGCAGTTTCAAGTGCAGTTAGTTTGGCTGGTTTAAACAATAACACTAATGCCGCACCACAAACTACATTTAACCAAGATGAATTTCTCTTAGCAAAAGAAGAACCCTTTGTTGAAAATAATTCTATAGCTAGTTCTGCTGTTGCCGATGGCAGCACTAATCTAGCCCCTGAACAAACTGGGGAACCAGAAAATAATCCCGCATTAGCCTACAACCAGCAGCCTGCTTATAGTTCAGTTGAGCCTGCTGATGTACAAGAATCGAGGCAACATCAGAGACAAGCAACTTCTTCTACTGTCAAGGAAAATATACTACAAAATGTCGAAGTATTACCGCCACAGAGTACATCGGCTAAAGATTTGGCTCCATCTGGAGGAATAAAGCAAAAGCTCGGACAAAAAATTAAGATTATTGCTCAAGCAAATTCTTTAAAAACGAAACAGTTGAAAACCTCTGAGCAAACTTTACAAGAAGCTCCAACAGTTACGGTACCAACCACAGTTAATTCTCCTGATACAGTTAACAGTGTTGAATTTACTCCCAAAAAAACTCGAACAGAGCAAAATGATTTCGCAATACCTCAAAAGCCAGTAGTGGTGTCTAATTCTACAAAAGGAAAACCAGATTGGAAAGAGATACAACCGAAACTGGAAAAACTGCGTAATTTAGATAGAATCAAGGTTGGCTCATACTATTCATCTCCTGGTCTAAACATTTACATTCCCAGTGGTTATGGTAGCCACCGTAATACAGCTTTTGTAGTAGGAAGCTATCAATCTGATGTTCGATTTTCTAGTGCGGATGATGGTGCAATTGGATTTGGTGTTGGTTTAGGTGATGCTAATAAATCAGTAGGTGTGGTACTTTCTTATACTGCTGCCAGCTTTGGTGGTAGTCGTCACTTTGGTAGTGGTGGTTTTAACGTAAAAGTCCATCGCCGCTTTAAAGATTGGTCTGCTGCTGTTGGTATGAATGGTTTTTTAAATGTTGGCGGTTACAAAGATTCAAGTATAGAGGGTGTGAATGATTTTGAAAATTCTCTATACGCAGTTGCAACTAAAATTTTCCGCACTAGAAAAGATATCAATAAACCTTTTAGTCGCGTTGCAGTGACTGCTGGTATAGGCAATGGACAATTCCGTACAGAGGAATCATTTTATAACGACGAGGATAATTTCAACGTTTTTGGTAATGTTGCGGTTCGGGTTCATCCCCAAGCTAGCTTAATAGCCGAGTGGACTGGTCAAGATTTGGCTTTAGGAGCTTCTATCGCACCCTTTAAGAATATTCCTTTTGTAATTACTCCAGCAGTACGTGACATTGCAGGTCCAGGTCAAGGAGCGAGTGACAGAGCCAGATTTATTTTAGGTGCTGGCTTTGGATTCAAATTATAAGTAGTTTCAGCACTTAAACAGGAGTCAAAGTCATGTTTAAAACCAAATTAATTGGTGCGATCGTTGTTACATCAGTAAGCTTGAGTGGATTGTTTATCGATTCTGCTAGCGCTCAAACTACTCCTAATGGATCGGATATTAGTGGTGGTGTTGGCTCGGATATTAGTGGTGGTATGGGGTCGGATATTACTGGTGGTACTGGGTCGGATATTACTGGTGGTACTGGTTCCGATATTACTGGTGGTACTGGTTCCGATATTACTGGTGGTACGCCAGATGTAACTGGTGGTAACCCAAACCCAGATGTGAGTGGTGATAATCCAGATGTAACTCCTGATACGCCAGATATCACTGGTGGTACGCCAGATATAACTGTCAATCCCCTAGATCTAACTTTTGGTAACCTAGATACAACTTTTAATGTGCTAGATGTAACTGGTGATAATCTAGGTGTAACTGTTGGTAGGCCAGATGTAATTCCTGGATTCATACAATTTGGTGGATTGAATCCCCTAATTATTGAGAGAGGCAGAAAACTAGCCGAAAAGATAACTGAAGCCTACATTAACTGTACCCCTTGCGGTTGCGGTAGCACAAAAATATGTGAAACACGTCGGTTTTCAATTAATCCACCTGCAACAAATACAACTACAACAACATCACAAACACGTAGGTTTCTTTTAGGTACGCCAAATGCAAATCGTACTTGTAATCAACCAGGTAAGCCGCAATGTGAAGAACTACATGTCTTGTTAATGGAAACAGATCTATTTATAGAGAATGTGGATCGGCAGGTAGAAGCATATAAAGATAGGTTGGCAAATCGTCTGTGGTAAATATTTGCCTTGTAAACCAAAAAAAATTGAAATTTGTGAGGAGTTGTCATGGAAAGAAAAATGCAGATTAATCGTATCGGCTTACAAATTTTTGTCGGAGCAGCTGCGGCAGGAATCTTGGGCGTTTTCTCATCACCAGCTCAAGCTCAAACTCCAGCAACAGTTCCAGTACAATCACAGGAATTCTTCGACAATAGCGGTGTTTTATTTAGAATAAATACTGTAATACAGTTTCAGTTTGTTCGTTCTCACGGTGCTTATCAATCTATATTCGGTATTAGAAATGAAACTACCGGGGAAGAGTTTGATTTGATTGGGGAAGTCAAACCTTCTGATTTAACTATGTCTCAATATGAGCAGACTTTAAATCAACCCTCTGATGGTTTAACAGATAACCCTAATGATTTCCAAGGAACTTTAGGAAATGCAGTACCCCTACCGGGAACCGCAGAATTTACTTTTAAAGCTGGTAATAGATACAGTTTTTATTTGAAGTCACAGTTTCGAGGAGGAAACGCGGGTATTGTATACTCTAGCGATGTGAACAATCCTGCTGGCAACCGACAAGCAAGATTTGTCGGTGGTTTCTCTGCTTTAGCTAATGGTGGTGTTATTATTCGTTGGGATGATACCAACTCACAAATCCCTAGAGTTGATAAAAATGACAATGATTTTGATGATTTCATTGTCAAAGCTGGTGGTTATGAAGAGTGTATAGATGAGGATTTCTCTGAAAACCAATAGAGCTGAGAATCAGTAAATTTATAATAGATTTCTCTTTGAGCAGTTGCCTACTTTAGTGTATGAATTTAGATTTGGAGACGTAGCAGTGCTGCGTCTCTACGAGTATTTTCGTTTTAATATAAAATCTCTAAGATGGAAGATGCAGTAATTCTACCATGGATAAGCGATCGCCATCTACTGTAATTTTCTTGATGCATCCTTGCAATAAAGCTTTTTTATCCTCTACATCTAATTCTTGCCAAAATTTTGGATTTGAAAATGCTCGGATGATTCGCTCTTTGGCAATTACATATTGGACGGAATTATTATTTGCAGTCGCTAGGGCATCAGATATTTGGATTCTGATATCTTCTTTGGCTTTTTCAATTGCAGGTATAGAAGGTAGTGCTTCGAGAGTATTTAAAGATGCTCGCAGTGTCTTTATTTCCCCTGATTCAGAGTTCAGTTTGGTTTCCTGCTCTACTAATGCCGCTAATCTATGGGCTTCTTTAATTAATTGTTCGATAACTTGT
>DESS01000316.1:2219-4947 GCA_002361335.1 Richelia sp. UBA3308 | reverse complement strand
TGTCTAATAAAATTCTTTTTCTTGACCAATTTTTTACACTGACGACTATAAGCTGCACCACATTTAGCGCATTTTACCAAATTGGCAAAGGGGTTCGTATATTTTTGCTCGCTAGCCCATCGGTTATTCCGGTTGCTGCGAATCATAGTTTTTATACGTTCATGTTCTTCACGGCTAATAATTGCTTGTTCTTCATGAGTTCCCCATATAACTTCCCATTCGTCAAAGGGTTTACGATGTCCTTTAGAATCAACTAAGGTATTATACAGGGTTCCTCCTGCATAAACAGGATTAACAAGAATTGAACGTAAGCCAGAAACTGACCATTTTAAACCTGTGTGGGGATAGCGGTTTAATCCGCTTCCACGGGATTTATTGATATTTTCTAATCTAACTTCGTTTTCTGATTCTAAAATGTTAACTTGATCGTTGGCGGATTTAGAAACAGCATTTGCTTGGATTCCCAAAATATCGTGGAGTTTTTTCACTGTTTGGGATACTGTACCCACTATAAAAAAGGTGTCAAACACCAATCTCATTAATTGCGATCGCGTTAATTCAATTTGTCCTTCAATTATACAAACGCAAGGAGTATCATCTGTTTTATATTTATCATTTTCCACAAGATATCCGAATGGAGCATTCCAATGAGCTTTTTGATTAATTTTACGAGTTTCCCGTTCTTTTTTAACTCGCATTGCTAACATTTTTACTTCATATTTACTTGCTGCTAATCGGACATCAATTGTTAGTTCTCCACCAATACTTGATATATCAAAAGGTTCATCAATTGCAGTTGGTTCTATATCTTTTTTTTTCAAAGCATCCATCAATCTATAAAAAGTGATCGATGATGAAGTTAAACGGTCAATCCTAATAAATAATAACTTCGATACTTTGCCTTTTCCTAGGGCGTTAATATCTTCAATTAATTGTAAAAGCCCTTTACGTTTATCGCTAGTACGACTTTCAACGTCATAATATATTTTTGTCGCTCCCGCACTCCGCAAACGACGCATTTGTTTAATCAACGCTCCTTCATCGTCTGCTTGCTCATCTGTGCTAACGCGAGCATATCCCCAAACGTCCATACAGCATACCTTAGTGGAATATTTTCTATTTTACTTGATAGTCCTCACATGCGTTCACTGCTGTTCACCGAACCTGTTGACTTCATGATCGGTAACTCCTACGGCAAGTATTTAGAGCGTGACACTAAGATTCCTTTAATCCGTATTGGCTATCCCATCATGGATCGCCACAACTTACACCGTTACTCTACTATTGGTTATCAAGGTGTTATCAACCTACTTACTTGGGTTGTAAACGCTATCTTTGAGGAAATTGATCGCAACACCAATATTCCTTCTAAGACAGATATTTCCTTCGACTTGGTTCGTTAGAAATTGAGTTGAAGGTGATGCGTGCCTTTTCAACTAAAGGGTAATTAAGGATGAAGTATGAAGGCTCAAGTATGAAATGTAAATAATTTTCATCCTTTATCCTTTATACTTCTTTTCTTCCTTTTTTACCTTTTCCTTTTATAAATGTTCCACCTCAGTTGTGAGTAGTGAATAGTGAGTAGTGAATAGTGAGTAGTAAAAATTAACCCGGTCCTTCATTGACTTGGTGAACTACTAGAAATAATCCTATTTAAGCATACTCCAAATATTTTCATTTGAGATAAACTCAATCCTTTGCAGCAAAACTTTATAGGATTGTGTTTTCTTACATTCATTATTTGTTTGTTTGTTTGATTTAAATCATAACTTATGAAAACTAATTCATGAGGCTTTATTAATGATTTATTAATATCATCTTAATTATTGATTAATTATTAATATTGTATTAATGATTTATTAATAATAATTAATAAAAATCAGAGTTTATCAGTTAGTAAAAATAATCTCAAATCAATTTAAGTAAGTCGGCACAAATAAATCCAACTATATTACAGCTTGGGTAAACTGGCTCACAAGCCTTGTTCCTACTCACTATTTACTATTCACCCCATCACTTGTCCGGCATTACTATTTTCAACACAAACCTATTTATTGATAATTCTTAAGGTAAAAAAAATGAAAATCACCCAAAGCAAAATCAACGAACTATTAACCGAACCAGGATGCGAACACAATCACCAAAAAAACGGAGAGAACAAAAATAAAGCTTGTAAACAACAGGCACAACCCGGTGCAGCACAAGGAGGTTGCTCATTTGATGGAGCTATGATTGCTTTGGTACCTATTACCGATGCTGCTCATTTAGTACACGGGCCAATTGCTTGTGCTGGTAATTCTTGGGGTAGTCGCGGTAGTCTTTCTTCTGGCCCGATGCTTTACAAAAAAGGGTTTACTACCGACTTGAGCGAAAATGATGTTATTTTCGGTAGCGAGAAAAAACTTTACAAGGCTATTCAACACGTACAAAAAAATTACGATCCTGCAGCTATATTTGTTTACTCTACCTGTGTCACAGCTTTGATTGGTGAAGATATTGATGCAGTTTGTAAAGCTGCAGCAAAAAAAGTAGGGATTCCTATTATTCCAGTTAATGCACCAGGGTTTGTAGGTAGTAAAAATCTGGGAAATCGTCTGGCTGGGGAAACTTTATTAGAGTATGTTGTCGGTACTGCTGAACCTGAACATTTTCAACAACACCTTTTTCGATAAGATGTCATTTCAGTTATTAGTTATCAATTACCCATTCGGCCATTCCGATCACTGAT
>DESS01000316.1:0-2107 GCA_002361335.1 Richelia sp. UBA3308 | reverse complement strand
TTCCACGGATAATTGTTGATTAACTCCTAATTCTTAATTCATAGCTTAGGAGACAATTCGTGCATTCGGCCATTCTCAATTCTAAATTCTTCATTCTAAATTCTAAATTCCTTTGATTGCCTATGAGAGTTTACGGTTACGCCCGCGTTAGCACCCAAGAACAAGCTGAAGAGTTTGATGCTCTCAATCAGCAGATAGCTAGATTAAAAGCGAGTGGTGCAACAGAAGTATTGATAGATATCGAATCTGGACGTAGTGATGCCAGGAAGCAATTTAACGAATTGCTGAAGTTAGTGCAAGAAAATCAAGTTGATGAAATTATCATCACTCGTGTAGATAGGCTCGGTAGGAGTGTAATTACTATTCATAAGGCTATTGAGGTATTTGTTAAGCATAATGTCAACTTGCGGGTATTAGATGCACCAGTTGATGCCAATAGCCCTTTTGGATGGTTTAGTATCAATCAAATGTCCGGATTAGCGGAATTTGAATCGAGGCTTTTGTCTCAACGGGTGAAACAAGGCAACGAATATTTTCGAGAGCAGTTAAAGTTTTGCATTCCTCCATTTGGATATACAAAAGATAAAAATCATCGCTTAATTCCTAATAAAAATATTCATGAAAAGTCAGGTAAAAATTATTTTGAACTAGCTAAAATAATTATCGATTTAATTTTAGAAATGCCTTCCCTTAAGGAGGTTTGTAATTATATTTTCAATGAATATGAAGTCGTTTTTAGTGTATCAGGTTTGCGAGATTGGTCAAAAAACCTGGCTCTACAAGGACATACAGCTTATTTTGTCAAAAGGAAAAAAGGTATTAATCGTGAACCAATAATAAATTTCAATACTCATGAAGCCTTAATAACCCCAGCAACATTAGAGGCAATTGAACGTAAATTATTAACAAATAAAAAATATCGAAGTTCTAGAAAATCAACTCGTGGAAACTATCCACTTGCAGGCTTAATTAAATGCGTCCATTGTGGGGGAAATATGTATCGTAACTTTTCTCGACATAAAACCAAAACCGAGTACATGCGCTGCGTTAATTACACTAAACCTGGAAACTATCACTGCGAAAATTCTAAATGTACTCGACTCAGAGAAATAATTGCCCAGACAATTACAGGTTTATGCCGAAATGCCCCGAATTTAATCGAATATTTAGAAAATCAGTCAACGACGATACAAGTTACAAATACCAAAGAAATCGAAAAATTAACCAACGAATTGTCCGTTTTGCGAACACTCCGCAGTTCTAACCCTGATATAATTACTGCGATCGCAAAAATACAGACAAAGATAAATGCTCTATCAACTCCCATTAAAATTGTTGATCGCGATGGCTTGGAAAATGCCAAAAGGAAAATTGTAATTGCCTCTCAAGCTATATTTTGGGAATTTTTGGATGATAAAGAGTTAAAATCGCTATTTTCTGAGTTTGTAGAAAAGGTTGAAGTGGATTCCTCGGGAACTGTAAATCCTTTTTTTAAGTTGCCATGATTTCTATGCTTTATACTCCCATAAGTTTTAATGAATTCTTGGGGAGACATATCCCCAATTTTTAATTCCCCATAGTATCTTTCGTAAGCTTCAAGTAATTTGTCGCTGAGCATTTTGAGTACTTTTTGAGAATGTGTTGAAGTCATAATACAAAGAGTGTGGCGATATATTATGATTGTTTTTTGGCTCAAATTTTTCTGCTTGCAGCAAACTGTTGCCTTTACTCCTCAAAATGTGTTCTTAATCACAAATACAATTTATATAACATCGGGTTTTTCTCAATAAAAATACTTTTTTTCAATTTATTGAGTAGTTTTAAATACTTATTTTATCTCAGTATTGAAAAAATCGCGCTTTTTTTTAAAGGTGGCAGTTTCGTGATATTATTTTTTTAAAGCTATTTAAGATAATGGGAATATAGTCGGTTTTAAAAATTTTACACAGATTCCGATTGTAAGATATTCACTTTCTTAACTTTATCTTACTACATCACGGTGATTTGAAAATTTTCGCGGGCCAAAAAATTTTGAATAAATTAAAAATTCTATCTATTAATGCTAATTATTTATTTCCTCCTTGCTCAAAATGTGTTCTTAATCACA
>DESS01000403.1 GCA_002361335.1 Richelia sp. UBA3308 | reverse complement strand
CCCCCACAGCTTGGGCGCTTATTAACCGGACATGATATAAATCCTAACTCTCCAACCTATGCCCCAATTCTAAATTCGGGCATTCTAAATTCTAAATTCGGGCATTCTAAATTCTAAATTCGGGCAGTCCCCTTGTCCCCTAATTCCTTTCCCTGAATTGTTAGTCTTTACTACAGCTTATCTTTTAATAAAACTTGACTTAACCTCAAGCAAAGCATAAACCAGGTATTCTACTTAAGATCGCGAATCATTTATTACAGTAGGCGCTTACCTGAGTAAAAATGACCAGACTATTTGATATCTTCTTAGCAGGGGGCTTTATGATGTTTCCTCTGCTAATTTTATCGCTTATAACCTTAGCTTATGCAATGCAGCAGGTTTGGTTGTGGTTGAAGTTGGTTTTCCAAGAAAGAGAGGTAGTGCAGGATGTGCTGACTGTAGCACAGTACGATTTAGAGAGAGCAGAAGAAATAGCAACGGGTGCCGATGATTTAGCAATAGGACGTTTTCTTGCTGCGCCGTTAAAACTGGATAATCCGACTCCAGAAAACTTTCATTTAGCAGTAGAAACAGCAGCAGATAAGGAATTGGTTAATATCGGGGGAAGTGACAAGCTGCTGGAAAGTATAATGGTAATTGCGCCATTGTTGGGCATTTTAGGCACGGTAGGTGTTTTAATCCGCACTTTTATCACTCTAAGAAATGCTGGTGGTGATAGTATCAATACTAGTCCAATTACAGATGCTGTATTTCAAGCATTGATTAGCAGTGTAACTGGAATAGTGGTAGCAATATTGGCATTTGCTTTTTTGCGATTTTTTATTGGATTACGTGTCCGTCGTGTGGATTATTTTGCTACAGTGGGTAATCAATTAGAGTTAATCTACCTACATTTTTGGAATCAATCAGTTGAGGATTCTAAAATTTCTCAATAAAGAATAATTCTGAATATCCTATCTGGTTGACTAATTATGGTAAAACCTCACCCCTTCCCCTCTTCTGATTGATGGAGAGATTAAGCTAGCGGGTGAGGTTTTTAAATTTAGTTGTCAATTAGTAATGCCCAATGCCCCATGCCCAAAATAAAAACAATTTCTCAGTTTTCTCAGCTAAATCTTGAGAAAACCTCAATTGCTAATCAGTAGTTACTCAGCGTCATCGTCGATATTAGTACAAGAGGGAAGGGAAAACCAAATATATCTTTCCCGATAATGGTATTTTCCCCCATAATGCATAACCTACCTGTGTTCATCCCTAGTAATTAATATCCTGAGAAACAATCAAAATCAACTTTAGAGGTATTAAGTCATGAATTTCATCAAAAGCAGGATTCAGTTTGCATTTATCTACTTAGCAATTTTCGTATGTGTTGATAAATATACAGCTAATAAGTTTGTTGAATATGTAACTGTTGATTAGGTAATTGCAAATCAAAAAACATATCCTTTATTTAATAATACAAGCGTCTGGCTTTATTCTCAAATAAGTAAGACGCTTATATCTTTATTTCCGTATACAGCACTTTGCCGCAAATTTGAGTACAGTAATATTTTTTAAAACTCTTGTGTTACGGGCAAACATCCTATGAGAATGTACTGGCGGCTCTATGAAATACAGCACAATGCTTGTACATGAGGTACAACCATTAATGATTAAGCTCTTGTGGTACGGGCATCCTGCCCGTTTATAATGTACCGAACGCCGATGAAATATGCTGTATGCTGTAAATATTCATAAACAAAATTTAGAAGCTCAGAGAGAAATTTACAAGGTTGAATTATTACCTACCAAAAAATTTAAATATTCAATATTTTTGAAAAAGTAAATTGTAGTCCTTGGCATAAAAAAATTAAACAAATATATAGCAATACAAAATACAATGTTTCCCAAAATATTTTTAATTGTAATAAAATCCCAGATTACATTATAGGATAATTCTCTTAAATATACTTATTTTCTCTAATTATACAAATATTAATTTTTATCTATATAATGATTTTTCGATAATTTATTGGATAAAAAAAAATTATATTTTGATACAAATATTCTAATAGATGCTAAGAGTCATCAGGGTCACACTCAAAATAAAAGTTACCATTTACACTAGTATATAGCGCTTTCATTTATTAATCGGGGTAAATACAAGGTTCGCTGTACAACCTGTATACTTAAGTGTAAAACCCTTTATGGAAATTGAAAAGGATGGATACCCAAATCCACCAAAACAAGAAAACGTTGGTGGTTGTTTGTTCACTGTTGTATTGTTATTCGTACTTTTATCTTTTTTCCCTATATTTAACTCTCCCAGTAAAACGGAGGTTCCATACAGTCAATTTCGTAATCAGGTAAGAGATGGTAAAGTCGGCAAAGTTGTAGTAGGTGAAAATAGAGTAGAATACTTTCTGAAAAAAGATTTAGAATCAGCAGAAAAATCTAAATCTGCCAATCCTGATAAAAGCTATGTTACGGTTCCTTTACCAAAAGACCAAACTTTACCAAACTTGTTAGAAGATAACAAAGTGGAATTTGAGGTCAAACCGAATAATGGTAATAACTCCATATTTGCAGTTTTAGGGTGGTTGATTCCACCGTTTTTACTGTTGTTGTTATTAGCTTGGTTAGCTAACAATGCTCAAGGTTTAGGAGGGGCTTCCAATCCTCTTAATGCTGGTAGAAGTAAAGCTAGAGTTTACTTAGGAGACTCTAACGAAGTAGGATTTACCTTTGCTGATGTTGCTGGAATTGATGAAGCAAAAGCAGAGTTAGAAGAAGTAGTAGATTTTCTCAAAAATCCTGAGAGATACACTCGTTTGGGAGCGAAAATTCCTAAAGGAATTTTACTCATAGGAGCGCCAGGAACTGGTAAAACTCTTTTAGCCAAGGCTGTTGCAGGAGAAGCTGGAGTTCCTTTTATCAGTGTCTCCGGTTCTGAATTTATCGAGATGTTTGTAGGGGTAGGTGCTGCCAGAATCCGAAATCTGTTTGAACAAGCAAAGCAATTGTCTCCCTGTATTATATTTATCGATGAGTTAGATGCTTTTGCTAAGTCTAGAGAATCTTCTGGAATGTTTGCAGGAGGCAATGATGAACGGGAACAAACCCTTAACCAGATGTTAACTCAGATGGATGGTTTTGAAGGGAATACAGGAGTAATTATCATTGGTGCAACGAACAGACCGGAAGTATTAGACAAAGCTTTGCTTCGTCCAGGACGTTTTGATAGACAGGTAGTCGTTGACCGTCCGGATAAAATAGGTCGCTTAGCAATTTTAAAAGTACATACGCAAGATGTAGTTTTAGAAGAAAACATCGATTTAAGTATAATTGCAGGTCGTACTCCCGGTTTTGTCGGTGCGGATTTAGCTAACTTGGTAAATGAAGCAGCCCTGTTAGCAGCAAGAGAGCATCGTGAAGCGGTAAGTATGTCAGACTTCAATGAAGCATTGGAAAGGCTAATTGCAGGTTTAGAGAAAAAAACCCGCATACTCAACGAAACTGAAAGGACAATCGTTGCTTACCACGAATGCGGTCATGCAATTGTAGGTGCATTAGTATCTGGTCCAGTAGAAAAAATTTCGATTATTCCCAGAGGAGTAGGTGCTTTAGGATACACATTACAACTACCAGAAGAAGATCGCTTTTTAATGTTAGAAGATGAAATTTATGCCAGAATTACAACGCTGTTAGCTGGACGTAGTGCTGAAGAAGTTGTTTTTGGTAAAATTTCTACCGGCGCAAGCGATGACATTCAAAAAGCAACAGATTTAGCCGAACGATCGGTTACGCTTTACGGTATGAGTCAGAATCTGGGGCCGATCGCAATGGAAAAACCTCAATCCTCATTTCTAGATGGTTCCTATAATTCCCGTCGTCCTGTAAGCTCTGTAGTAGCAGCGGCGATCGACAGAGAAGTCAAGGAAATTATTGAAACCGCCCACAATCAGGCAAGGTTAATTCTCAAAACGAATCGCGATTTACTTGAAGAAATGGCTCAACATCTTCTAGAACAGGAAGTTTTAGAAGGAGAAGAATTACACTCTTATTTAAATAGAGTAAAAGCACCGTAGAAGAAAATGGGGGGGGTGGGGGGATGGGGAGGCAAGGAAGGGGACAAGGGGACAAGGAGACAAGGGGATCTTTAACTTGATTTGTATTCTAGGTGTTACTTTTTACCAAAATAATTAGTTATAACATTACATAGCAATGCTCACAGGCTCTATTTTATGATGCAATGGCAGCAACTTTTAACGAGACAAAGACTGGGTACAAATAGTCCTGTTGATTCTGAGTCTGCACGCACTTGTTTTCAAAGAGACTACGATCGCCTGGTGTTTTCTTCTCCTTTTCGCCGTTTAAAAGATAAGACTCAAGTTTACTCTTTACCAGAAAACGATTATTTACGTACTCGTTTAATTCATAGTATTGAAGTTTCCTGTGTTGGTCGCTCCTTGGGTACAATCGTGGGAAACGAAATTATTAAAAGGCATAATCTTCAAAATTATATTCCTTCTGATTTTGGGGATATTGTCTCGGCTGCAAGTCTGGCTCATGATATAGGTAATCCTCCTTTCGGTCATGCTGGGGAGGATGCGATTCAAAGCGGCTTTAGTGCATGGTACTCAAATATACAAAATTGTCTCAGCAATATTCAGGAAACTGATTTTAATTTATTTGAAGGAAATGCTCAAGGCTTCCGGATTGTAAGCAATTTAGAAATGCAGCCAAGAAGAGGAGGGATGCAACTTAGTTGTCCAACTTTAGCAGCCTTTGCGAAGTATCCGAAAGAATCCTATATTCCGGAAAATATACTTAATGGTTATCAAGGTAAAAGTATCGCTAAATATAATTTCTTTCAATCAGAAAAGGAATTGTTTACAGAAGTTGCACAAACAGTAGGATTAATTCGCCGTCATGAGGATGTTGCATGGTGGGCACGACATCCCTTAGCCTTTTTAATGGAAGCTGCTGATGATATCTGTTATACAATTGTGGATGTTGAAGATGGCTTTCGCATGAAATATATTCCTTTTACAAATGCGAAACAGTTACTTAATGATATCGCTCAACGTTCGGAATCTGACATTCACAGACAAGCGAATACTTGTGAAGAACAAATCAAATATTTACGTGCTCGTGCTATTAGCGAACTTGTCAAAGAGATTGCCGATATTTTTCTATTAAAAGAACCAGAAATTCTCACTGGTAAATTTGATATTGAACTGCTATCTATAAGTAAATACGCTTCTGTACTTGAGGATATGCGTTCCGAAACTGAAAATAAAGTAATAAAACATCCAGATATTGTTAGTACCCGTATTGCTGGATATGAAATTTTAGGTAATTTATTTGCTGAATTTGCTAATGCTGTTTTATCTATAGGTGATAAAGCTGAATTCTTCAAACAAATCATTCCTCAGCAATATCTTAAGCGTGAAAGTGAAGATTGCTATCACAAAATTCTACAAGTCACTGATTTTATTTCCGGTATGACTGATTCCTATGCTACAAATATGTTTAAAAAGCTAAAAGGAATTTCGTTGTAATAGTCTAAAGACGTAGCGCTGCTACGTCTTTAAATCAAGATAAATCAACATAAATTAAGAATTACCTTGCATTTTATTCTATTTTGCTATATTTCCCGTACAAATAGAGTCTTTTACAGGTAAAATCAATATTAACTAATTACAGTTGCTAAGAGTTGGGAAAACAATTATCAATGAACAATGAACAATTATCAATCAAATTATTGGTCATTGATAATTGATAATTGATAATTGATAATTGTGCGACCACACTACTCCTACCAACCGATTTCCCTGGGGAAATCAAGGGAATTTCGGACAACAAATTTCGACAATAACGTTGTCTTTAATATTTAAACCGTCTCTTGCGTTGTTTAGATCTAGCAATTGCTTTGCGCTTGTGTTTTTGTAGAGGGGTTTCAAAGTGGCGATGCTTCTTTATATCGGGCATAATGCCAGCTTTTGAAACTTCACGCTTAAATCTACGTAATGCTGATTCAATTCCTTCGTTTTCGCCTACAACTATTTGGGTCATTCTTTCTCCTATCTAAAGTAACACTGTTTCATATCGCAATTACTGCTTAGATGTAAACATTAGCATTAACAGCGAACAAAAAAGGGCAAACTTCTTGTATGCCCTTCATACTTAAAAGTTAAATAATTTTATAATAGCTTTAGTATTTCTAATAAGATTTAGTAACGTCCCCTGAATCCTCCGCCGTTGTTTCCTCCCCATCTACCGCCGCCACCGGAGGCACTTCGTTCTGGTTTTGGTTTGGCTTTGTTAACTCTTAGACTACGCCCCATCCATTCAGCGCCATCAAGAGATTCTATTGCTGTAGCTTCTTCTACATCTGTTTCCATTTCAACAAATGCAAAGCCCCTGATACGATTTGATTCTCGATCAAATGGTAAGTAAATGCTTTTCACAGTTCCATACTCCAAGAAGACTTGCTTCAGGTCATCTTCAACAACCTCATAAGAAAGATTGCCTACGTAAATCGACATACGACATCTCCAGAATTAATAGGGCGTAGAGATTTAAATCCGGAAAAGTCTGTAACACATAATCAAACAAACTGAACAACCGAACTCAATCTTCTTAATATACCATAGCATAAATGATCCGGCTGTGTTGCTTCTATATAAACCATTTGGCATCAGTATTGCAACGGAAAAATGTACATATAAGATAAATTTTATTAAATATCAATATTCGCAACAATACTTAAATAATTATTTATATTTTAGTTTTAGCGATCGACAAAGGTTTGGATATCAAAGTAGAGCGTCCATAAAGCAATCAGCCTCCCCGGTAAGGGGGAGGGGGTAATTACTATTTCATTGAAGGCAAGAGGTTTAATCATAGTTAAAAATATTTAACCATACCTCTAAAATGTATAGCTGTACTTAATTGTTAAGTGTTGATATAACTTTATCAACAATCTGCAAGGCTTCATCTACTTGTGCTTCGGTAACAATTAATGGTGGTACAAAACGAACAACTTTAGTACCTGCTGGAACTAATAGTAAACCTTCTTTCATTGCAGCTTTCACTACATCAATGGCACTTAAATCAATATCTGTTTGCAGTTCCATTCCATTAATTAAACCCCAACCGCGTACTTCGGCTATACAATCGGAATACTTTGCCCCAATATGAAGTAAACCGGAACGCAGTTGTTCGCCTCTATGATGTACGTTTTCTAGAATGTTCTCATTCTCCAAGGTATGGCAAACGGTAAGGGCGATCGCACAAGCGAATGGATTACCGCCAAAAGTGCTAGCGTGTTCTCCTGGTTGAAAGACATCGCAGAATTTCTTAGCCATCATTGCACCAATGGGAATACCGCCACCTAAACCTTTGGCACTGGTGAAAACGTCTGGTTCTACTCCCAGGTGTTGGTAACCCCACATTTTACCAGTACGTCCCATTCCGACTTGCACTTCATCGAAAATTAGTAAGATACCAGTTTGGTCGCAAATCGAACGCAGCTTTTGAAAATATTTAATATCTCCAGGGCGAACGCCGCCTTCTCCTTGTAAGGGTTCTAACAAAATAGCACCGACAGCATAATCACCTTCATCCAACTCGCTAATTGCTGCTTCTAATGCATCAATATCGTTATAGCGTACGTAGTGAAATCCGGGTACCAAAGGATTAAAGTTTTTTTGATACTTCGGTTGTCCGGTAGCAGTAATCGTGGCTAAAGTGCGTCCGTGGAAACTGGCGTTTGCTGTTAAAATAATCGGCTTATCGATTTCTAAAACTGTATGGGCGTATTTTCGCGCCAATTTAATCGCAGCTTCGTTTGCTTCGGCACCGGAATTGCAGAAAAATGCTCTATCGGCACAGGAATTATTAACTATCCAACGGGCTAGTTCTCCCTGTTCCGGAATGTAGTATAAATTTGAAACGTGATGAATTTTCTGAATTTGTTGCGTTACCGCCTCTATCAATGCGGGATGGGCATGTCCCAAGGTACAAGTAGCAATTCCTGCTACAAAGTCGAGATATTCTTTTCCTTCGGTATCCCACAAACGGCATCCAGCACCTTTTTCTAAGGCTATAGGAAAACGTCCGTAAGTGGACATGACTGCTTCATCAAAGCTTTCTTTATTAAAAGGGGTTGATGATTGGTTAGCTTGTGGAACAAGAGTCTCAATGCTCACGGCTTAACTCCTGAAAATCTGTGTATTTATACGAGATTGCATGGTTCGAGGAAAGGAGAGTAGCTAAAAAAAGAACGACAATATTTTTCCTTTACCAAGACAACACAAATAAGTTATTGCGAAAAATATATTGTAATGTGATTTACTATTTTTGGGAAATGCCTGAGAAATTTTTCTCGTGAACACCCCACCTTAATTACTTTCATTTTAGATGAGATATATGCTCTTAACCAATCGTTAAACAATTAATCATTAACTATTACCGCTGGGGGGAAGTATCAAGGTAATAATTAAAAATTCAAAAGTATCAAGGTAATAAGTATTGTAATATAAAGGTTTCAAGCTTTTGATATGGGTACTTTATTTCCAACAAATCTGTACTAGTAACTAAGTGTACAAATCCGGCGAACTGAATTCGTAATTTGAACTTACGGTGTAATAAACTATCCCTCTGTGGCGGGTGGGGGGTCAAAATTGCCAACAGTCTGTGAAATTGGAAAGCGATGAAAAAACCGGTTTACTCGATATTGGAACAAAAATATCGTCGCATCCAAAAAGAATTAATGGTTGGAACGGTTTCCTTATGCGGCGTGTTATTGACAGGTACTTTATGGTATAGACTTATAGAAAAATGGACGTGGGAAGACGCGACTTACATGACGTTCATTACCCTATCAACTGTTGGCTATGGAGAAACTCAACCTTTAGGAAGCCGAGGAAGATTATTTACCATCGCCTTAATTTTAATGGGCATTATTACTATTGGTTATATTGTCAATAGATTTACAGAAGCTGTAATCCAAGGATATTTTCAAGAAGGAATTCGACTCAGACAACAGCGGCGGACAATGGAATCATTATCAAGACATTATATTATTTGCGGATTTAGTCGTACAGGTCGTCAGATTGCTCAGGAATTTGAGGCAGAAGGTGTATCTTTTGTAATTATTGATTCGGAAATAGAAACCGTAAGAAAAGCTCAGGAAGAAGGATACACTACATATCTTGGTGATGCTACTTTAGACGAAACTTTGATGCTTGTAAGAATAGATCGAGCTATTTGTATTGTTGCCGCATTACCATCAGATGCAGAAAATTTATATATAGTACTCTCCGCAAAAACACTGAATCCGAAAATTAGAGCGATCGCCCGTGCCAGTACAGAAGAGGCTTTACAGAAACTTCAGCGGGGTGGTGCAGACGCAGTAATTTCACCCTACATAACAGGTGGTAGAAGAATGGCTGCTGCTGCCTTAAGACCCCAAGTAATGGATTTCGTAGACGGCATTATATCAGGAAAAGGTCGGGAACTTTACATGGAAGAAGTTTTAATTGACCATAGTTCCTGTCCTTTTGTCGGTCAAAGTTTAGGACAAGCAAGATTGCGGGCGCAAACAGGAGCATTAGTTCTGGCGATTCGTCGTGCTAACGGGGATTTGATTGGTGGTCCGACAGCAGATACTATTTTAATGTCGGGTGATGTAATGATCGGCATGGGAACAGCGGAACAATTACGTGCCCTTAATCGGATACTTGGACCTATAGATTCTAACCCATTAAGGGAGCCGAAGAAGAGTTAGTTTTTGGGCATTGGGCATGAGGTTAGATACTGCCTAAATATCCATCAGAAAAATATTTGATTGTAATGTGGTAGACTAATTTATGATTCTTGCCAACCGTGTAAGATGGCGATGGTTTTGATTGTGTAAGCGATGATGATTTGGGGAGCAGCTGATAGTAAAATACTTGGATAAACTGCTGTACCCCATTTGGGATGAATTAATACGCGGCATTGGTTGCAAATGATTGGGTATTTGAGTAAGGCTTTGACAACTGCCGTGTCGTCATGGGGAATTTGTCCAGGGCGAGATAGCAATGGATAGCCGGTGCGAGGATCTATTAAGTCTGTAAAATGCTTTTTATCTCGTAAATCAAATGCGACATCACAAGCAAATTTCATAAATTTTGCTCGCAAGTGTTGTTTTTCTGTTTCTATGTGGGGAGAACTTTGTGTAAGTGCAAACTGAGATTGTTGTAAAACAATCACCACCGACATTTTTAATTCGTTTTTCCAATCTGGTAATATCCGTTCGCAGTTTTCACAGATATACCGAGTAGGGGAATGAATTGAAATTTGAATTTCTGTTCCCCTTTGACTAACTAAGTTAATTTTATAGTCTTGTTTGGAAGAGAAAATTTTTGAATAGTTCACTCATTAATTCAGGTTTTTCCAAATTTTTATCTTTTATATAAGTAGAACAGCAAGATAATTTAGCCTTTGACAAGGTTGTCATGGAATAGGCAGGAGAGTTTGAGCTTTATTTACGTTTTTTTACATAGTGATATTTTTTTGCGTCAACTTACTTAGATAGTACCTATTATTGGCAATAATATCATCAATTATCAATTATCAATTATCAGTGAATATATCTCGGAGTACCAGATGCTACGAATAGGGCTTCTATAGCGGGATGTATATCAATGAACAATAAAAATTTGATTGTTGTTGGTACTCGAACCATTCTTTAAGCCCTATCCCCTTTACTTATTAATTAAGTTTCAAAGAATTAACTGGAACTTCATCCCAGGATTCTACGGTTCTTATTCGTGCAATCCAACCGGCTGCTAATTGTAGTTCGCTTAAGTTATTTTTGAAAGATTCATGACAATCTTTTGCTTGAGACTCGTTACAGCAGGCAATACAAGCATAAATTAACCCAGAAGGGTCTATTTGTTCGTTTACCCAAATAGTCATTTTTATATCCTCGTTTACAATATTAATCTTTTAGCTCAAACATTAATAAACCTTGTATTATTTTCTCCCAATCTTTAAAACAAGTAAACTTGATGTACAGAACCAACCATTCGTAAAATGTCAAAGCGAGAAAAAATAATACTTATTACCTTGATTTTGACGAACGCCCAGGGGTACTAGTACTCCGCTCTTATTACTTTGCGCGCGGTTAATTGTAAGAAAAAAACTAATTTTCTCCGCCTGCCTCCCCAGCAACGCCAGCTCCCCCAAGCTGCCCCCAGCCGGCAATTTTGGTTTGGTGAACAACTAAGTGTCTCCTTGTTCATAACGACGACGGTAAAGTAATTCTAATTGTCCACCATATTCTTGAATTAATGCGATTTGTCGCTGATATAAACCTCGAAATGTGTTGGCGAATAATAATGTAAAAATAGCAACTATTAATCCTGCGGCTGTGGAAACTAATGCTTCGCTGATTCCACCTGTAACGTAGGTTGTTTGAGTGCTTCCAATGTTACCGAGGTTGAGTGAAGCGAAGGAAGTAATTAATCCTAATACAGTTCCTAAAAGTCCGAGTAGGGGTGAAAGGGAAATAACTGTATCGAAGATGTTTTGAAAGCGTTTAAGTAAAGGTATCTCGGCTTGTGCTTCGCTTTCTAATGCTAAGCGAAATTCTTCTGGGTTTGCTTCTTCTAATTCTAAGGCTGCTAAAAAAATCCGGGCAATTGGTAAATCGGTATTTTGCTTGAGTTTGTCTAAAGCACTAACTAGATTATCCCGACGATAAAGTTTAAGTACTTGTTGTACTACACGGTTTTGACGGCTATTTATCTTCACCCAAAATTGAATGCGTTCGATGATTAGTGCCCCTACTAATACCGAGAAAAACAGCAGGGGTATCATTACTATTCCACCCGCTGTAAACAGATTTGTAATTGCCATACAGTTTTCAACTCCTCAACAAAGAAAACTTAGACTAATTAAGTGCTTTTTACAATACTTTATGCGACATAAATGCGACATAAGATTTAAATAGGACTTACAACAATTACAATTAACGGATGGTGCCTGACGATTAAACGAAGGTTTGAGCGGAAGAGCGGAGGCGGAGAATCTCCGCCTCCGCCCGAAG
>DESS01000313.1:48130-52595 GCA_002361335.1 Richelia sp. UBA3308 | reverse complement strand
TTAAAGAAATTCAATCACTCTTAGATAAGAATACAGCAATTATTGAATGGTATCTTACCAATGATAAAATAATTGCTTTTTTGATTACACCCAAACCACCAGTTCTCTTTTTTGGTAGGAAAGGAGGAAATATCAATGTTTGGCAATCTCAACCAGAAGACAGAAAAGCTTTATTGAAGTGGATAAATAAATATCTACTAGATTATTACAACGAATACCTAAAATCTGAGTGGCAGAATGAATTAGAAAAACGCCTTGCAAAATTAGCAGAAATTCTCCACATTGATCAACTAATAGCTCAAATACCCAAAAACTGCGATAAATTAATTCTCATTCCCCATAGCTTATTACATATATTTCCTCTTCATGCATTAGAAATAAAAAATCTAGAAACTTCGATAAATCAATGTCTACTAGAATTATTTCCCCGTGGAGTTAGTTATGCTCCTAGTTGTCAACTTCTACAACTAGCACAACAGCGAAAACGTCCCAATCTTCAATCACTTTTCGGCATTCAAAATCCAACAAAAGACCTAACATTTGCGGAATTAGAAGTAAACTGTATTTTATCCGACTTCCAACAAAATCAAGTATTATCAGAACAACAAGCCACAAAAAATAATTTCTCTCAAAATAATCCACAACTAGGACAAATACATTATTTACACTTCTCCTGTCACGGTTCTTTTCAACCAGATTCACCTTTAAATTCCTTTCTACTACTAGCTGCGGCTTATATTTCTAATATTCCTCCTGATAGTGATAATCAACGTTATCTAAAAATATCAGATGATAAAGCAATAGATTTAAGTAAATGTCTAACATTAGGCAACTTATTTGAACGAGAAATTGATTTAAGTCAATGTCGTTTAGTAGTATTATCAGCTTGCGAAACCGGATTAATTGATTTTAGTAACACCAGCGACGAATATATTGGTTTACCAAGTGGATTTCTCTATGCAGGTAGCGCTAGTGTAGTTAGTACATTGTGGAAAGTAAACGATTTATCGACAGCATTCTTGCTGATTAAATTCTCCCAAAATCTTAAAGCTGCAATTGAGAAAGGTGAAGAAATTTCTGTAGCAATAGCGTTAAATCAAGCCCAACTTTGGTTGAAGAATGTAACAAAATCAGATTTACAACAATGGACGAATCAACTAGATTTAAATAAGAATTGGCAACGAGAAATTAAGGATATATTTAGGCGTATTGAGGATGATACAAAACCATATCATTCTCCTTATCATTGGGCTGCATTCACTGCGATTGGAAAATAGGAGTATATTTATGTCAGTAGCTGAAAAACAAATTAGAAAATTTATTCATTTAATAGAAACTCAACCAGAATTGTTTTCCGAATATACAGAAGAATTAATTCAATTGATTGACGAAACACCAGATGATATAAAAAGCTTATCCGAGAAGATTCTAGATTGGTGTGACGAACATGATGAAATAGATGACGCATTTGCAAAACTTAGTCAAGAAGCAACACAACAAAAAAGCGTTGGAGATGAAGAATTAATTGAAGAAATTCCAGATAATCCCTCTTATAAACAACTTTTGAAAAATACTATTCAACAGAGTTTTCCTGATTAAGATAACAAGAATAATCAAAATGTAGCTCCAGGTGCCGACACCCTGAAGGGTGCGGCTACAGGTACAAAATCCGCCTATGCGGATTAAATTAGCCCTTTCAGGGCTTTGTTGCTGTAGCAAAGCGGCTTTAGCCTGAGAGCGGTTTTTGAAAACACTTTACAACAAACAATATTTATGAATTATCTTAATACAGGAAAAGTAGCATATCCCAAACTAAGTCTCTACGCCTTTCATTTATGGCGAAATCTTGCTCAAGGAATGGAAAATCCAGTGGAAAACGCCAAGGAATTATGGCTGAAATTCCAGGAAATTGGACAAACTCTAAATACACCAGAACTTGAAAAACTACCAGAATTAATAGAAACAAATAATCATCAACTTGGTAAAAACGGCGAGCTCCTACCCAATTATCTAAAATTTGCTGAAATCCCACAATCAAATAATTTCAACAATCAAAATAATTTAAATAATCCAAATAATCAAAATAATTTAAATATAAAAGGAGATATAATTCCCCTACAAATTCATGATACCTACGCCGTAGATTTAACATTACGCTATCCTCAACCAGAAGTAAAACTTGCTGATTTAAAAGGACTAAACAAAGAAAACTGTTTACTCCCCGATAATATCAACCCTTCATTAGGACAAACATTATTATTCTTCGCCAAACCTCTAGAAGAATTTGAAAACCAAGAATCCTTGCAAAACTTCGCCGACGATTGTGTCAAAGCCTTAATTACATCAGAAAAATTCCAAGAATTAAAACTATATTGTCAACATCAAGGAACATTATTAGGTAGTCCCATCTTTGAATATAACAACGATGCTGATTCACCATTACAACAGTGTCATATTTTAATTTGGCTCAACACCAATCCCCAAACCAAAGAATTAGAAAACTCAGGAAAATACTATTACCCCTTAATTAATCTACTGCTTTGTCGCAGTAAAATAGCTTATGTAAACAATCAAGCTATTAGATGCAATCAACAAGCAAGAAAAGAATACACAGAATTAGAAAAAATAGTTAGAGAATTTAATCAGATAAAAGATAACATAAATCAAAATCTCGACAAATTACAGCAATGGCTGACAAATGTACCAGAAGTCTCCTTTGAATACGCTCGTTACCTCAGAGACTTACAAATACATCGAACAACAATTAAAACAAACCTGAAAAATTATCTACTAAATCTTAATATCATCGATCAACTCAGCAACCAAAATGACTTACAATTTTTATCTGACTTCAGCAAACTAACTCAAAACACCTATATCCAACAAATCAACATAAACTTAGAATATCTCACACCCGCCAACGACTTCTTTAAACAGATGATTGAAACAATTCGGGGAGTAGTAGAAATAGAAGAAGCAAAACGCGATCAATCTTTACAACAAACCCTTCAAGTATTAGGTGTAGCATTAGGTGGAGGTGCCATCGTTTCCGGTGTTGTATCACAATACATCGAAAAACCTGTTACATTGCCACCTTATATTAATTATCAAATTCAACCCATAATCATTTCTTTAATTTGGAGTTTTCTTGCTACCATATTTTTTGGTTTACTAGCATTTGCATGGACTCAATTAGGGCGTAAAGGTTCTAATTGATCAGCTGCTGAATCACAGTGTATAGTCATTTTCAGTTGAATTGAATACAAATTATTGCGTTATATCAAATCCGTTGGCATAGGAATTATATATTTTTGAACGCAGAGGAGCGCAGAGGGAAGCGCAAAGGAGCGCAGAGTTTTTTTTCGATCATATTTTTTATAATTCCGATGTATCCGGAAAGGATATTACCTACCTCGCGATCAATTTAAATGTACCAGACGCGATATATCGCGTCTCTACAAGTTTTAATGTTGCTAATTAATCAATTTATGCAGTAAAAGTATTTAAATTTACTCTAAATATATAAAAATAGTATTTATATTGAGAAAAAACCGGGGTTATATAAATCGTATTTGTGACAATTGTAACAATAACTTGATTCAACGTTAGCGATCGCCTCCGGCATCAGCGAAGCCGATCGCAATTTTTAGAGTACTAAGATTATATTTTGAGTACAGTACTATATTTTAAAACTCTTGTGATAACCCTGCCCGTGAGAATCTACCGGCGTAACATGAAATATCCTGTAAGAGAAGCGTGATTGCGAATTAATTTGTTCTCACACAAGGCATTTCTCCGGAATTTGGAGGATCTGGAAATACAGCTAATGTGCTATACTCAGCACTACCTTCTCCATAAAGTACCCTAAAAGCGTAAAGTCTTTTTCTACCTTGTTTTTCTGTAATTACTGTTAAAAGTGTATTATCAGTATGGGGAAGTCCAGGAATATCAAGTTTTTCGATTCTTCTGAGGTGAATTACACTTGCTGCGGAGTTTTCACAATCTCCACTACCAGCACTTTCTTCACCAAACTGCACGCACATGGGACCATCAAAATCTAGAGTAACTTGTGATGGGTCATCTAACCAAACTTTTTTAATTATCTCTTCTGCGGGAATAAAACTTAAATTTGTACCTTGTTCGTACCAAACTTTAATAGTTGGAATTGCACCCCCCAAACCCTGGGCTTGACAAGAAAATATTGAACGTAAAACAGCATTATTAGCGAAAACACTACCTGCCATTAAGATGCTGATTGCGGAAAAGATTAGGGAAAGTAAAGAGAGATTCGGGGTTTTTTTCATTAAGGAACAAGGGGAATGAGTAAGAATTTAGAATTTAGAATTTAGAATTTAGAATTAACAACTAAGAACTAACAATTAAGAAGTAAGAAGTAACAACTAACAACGATCACGGTAAGAATGGATTACACTGATTACACTGCAAAGCACGCTCCAACCAACAA
>DESS01000313.1:40610-48046 GCA_002361335.1 Richelia sp. UBA3308 | reverse complement strand
AAAGCACGCTCCAACTAACAACTAATAACTAATAACTAAATTCTTGATTGACAAATACTTCGACTTCTTTTCCTGGGGGTAGAAACCAAATATTTGTTTTACGAGACATTTGAGAAATGGCGCGTTGATTGCGACGGGATATTTGTGGTACTACGGCTTTCATTCCGCCTTCTAATATACCGGCTGCCATATCTGGATTACGGTTGACATTGGTGACGGCAACTGTTCCATTTTCGCCGGTAACTACTTCGGATTCGGTACGGTTAATTAATTCTGCTGCTTTACCTAAACCCCCTAAAGCAAATAATCCTGCATCCATACGGGCTATAGATGAGCCTTTGTCGGGATATTGATTGGCTATTAATGGTTTACCATTTTTTCCACGAATCATTAACGCGTCTTGCGGTACACTTTTTTCTACGAGTTTACCGTTTTCTCGCATTTTTATTTTGATTATCTCTAACTGCATTAAACCGTTTTCGGAGATGGAGTCAACCTTGGTTAATATTTGACTTCCTACGGGTAATGCTGCTGTACCATCTGTGGCTTTTAAGGATTGTTTTAAACGTACTACATAAACGTTGTTATTTTCATTATCTTCTTGTTCTGATTTGGTAGTTTCACCGTAGATTGCTGTAGCTAATTCTGCTTTGGCACTAGTACCGATTATGGTAGTTTTCGGTTTTATTCTGACTGCTCTACTGGCTAGACGGCTTGGAGTTTTCTTCTTTAAAGTAGTTTTTTCTGGAATTTCTTTAGCAACTTCGACTTTCTCAGAGGATGTTCGATTGTTAACAGTCTTATTTTTATTTAAAGATACTTGTCCATAACTACCTAATTTTGCTAACCTTGTCCATTCTTGTATGGGATTGGGTTTGGGTGGTGGGATGATTTCTACTAAGGATTCTGAGGGGAGTGGAGGTGGGATTTGAGCAGATACTGGTTTTGGTGTTGCTGCTAAACGAGCAACTTGTTTTGGTTGGGATTTTGGTTGCGATCGCGGTACATTAACAACACGATCGACTTTGACTATTTTGGGTACTTCAACAATCCGTATTGCTGGTGGTTGGCGTTGTCTCGGAATCCGAGGCGATACATTGCGGATGTTATTTGGAGGTTTTACTACGGGAGTCGGTTTAGCTGCGATGGGGCGTTTTGATGGTGTGGGTTTGATATTTCTGAGTTTTTGCTGTGCAGTTTTTACTGTTTCGAGTTGAGAAGAAAGTGCTAGTTTCGTTTTTAAAACTTCGACTTCTTCTTCTAATTGTTGCAGACGGGGTTTGGTTTTGGGTGGTGGTGGAGTTTGAATAGCAATAGTATTTTGTTTCGGCTTTGATTTATCGTTACTCATTATTTGAGATAAAAATCCGCCAGCAAACATCACTAAAGCTAAAGTCGCAGCACCGACTAAACCTGCTTTGGCAAAAGGATTAGCCGAAAGTGGTTGTTGAGTAACATTTTCAGTTGGTAAGCTGGTTTGTGGTTGGGGAGGTGTATCGTCGTTGATATCTACAGGTGTGGATTCTTCTAAACCCACCAGTTTCGCCATCCGTGTTTCCCATTCGGTAAGCTCGGTTTCGCTATTTGGAGATGATATTGGGTATTTAGTCATTTCGATTATTTCTTGAATTTATTTATTTAATTATTTAACTAAAAAGGTTTACTAATAGAAGCATTTTACAAATTTTGTTAGAGAGTGCTTATAACATAATTTTAAAGTAGGGTGTAGTACGGAATTAGGATTAGATGGTAAAAATAACAGGTGAAGATTTGCGGTAACACACCAAGCGTTATTGGTGCGTTAGATGTATTCAAAAAATTATATGTTTTAACAGATGGATTGTCGTGCATCTAAAACACCCTACAATTATTTTTTTTTAATTTATAAACAGCTTTTTAGCAAGTTTTATCTTCAATATCACAAATATTGTAAATTCGCATTCTTGCTTCTCCAAGACGATAAACTGCTAAATTTAAACCAGTAGGATAGTTAGGAAGAGAAATTATTTCATCAGTGGCTTCAATTAAAACTTGTTTGTAAAAGGGAATTGATTTTCCTAAATTATCGCCACGACTGAAAATTAAACGATGAGCGAAAATTTCAACCTTCCATTTTCCCGTACTAATTAGCTCCGGTTGAGAAATTCTCTGAATTACTAAAACATTTTCTTCAGGACTTTCTAACTCAAAGTTATTAAATTGTTGTGTAAATTTACGTTTAAAATCATTTCTTAACAATTGAGAAGTAACATCCCAAACTACCGTTGAAGAAAGTTTTGGCGACCAAGTAAACATCAAAGTCATGATTTCACCTACAAAACGGCGAATTGTTTGTCGATCGCGATCTAAATTATTTTTAGCATCAGCGGTGATAACTCGTCCATCTGCTAACTGTACCAAAATTTGAGGTACAGATTTACGCTTTACTTGCTGTAACATTCTGCCATGAAACATTAGTAAAAGCAAAGTGAATAAATGTAAGCTAAATGTCCCTATGGCGAACAAAGGAACGATATTAGTGTGATTTTTATCCGTATTTAGAGTTTGCATTTGCCTACTGAAATTCTCAATGCTAAATTAAAATAATTTACAGCAGCTTTCAGATAAATCAACTACAGTACTATATTTTAAAACATTTGTGGTACGGGCATCCGGAATCCGTGGCAATGTATCTCATTAAAATCAAATTTGCTGTAATTCTTATAAATCAAGTAGAGTACTATATTTAAAAAAATTTGTGGTACGGGCATCCCTGCCCGTGGCAATGTATCTCATGAAAATCAAATTTGCTGTAATTGTTAAAACTACTGAATTTTCAACGATTTTCACAGCGATTAAATCCGTCTGTAGCTAGATTGTCATATTTATCAGTCAAACATAAATCTCGGATTTCGTAAATTTCTAATTTATCCCTACGAGTAGCATAAATAGCCTTTTGTAAATCCGTAAGATTTGTCGCCATTGGATAATCAAAACTATCTATTGCTTGTACAAAAATATCTTTATTAAACGGTGTGACTATTTTGCGATCGTTACCGCGTTTTTGAACTAAATTCGCTACCATTCCCACTCTCCATTTACCAGGTTCAATTTGTTGGGGGGGATAAACTCGCTTTATATTTAACTCTGCTAATATAGCTTGATTCGATTTGCTCGAAAATACCTCTGGTGGTGTTAATTCTGCCACTGCACTTAAAAAACCTTTGCGAAAATCTTCCGAAAAAGCAAAGCTAGATATCCAACTACTTGTAGTAACTTTTTTATTTCCACCACGGGGGGTTTTAATTGATATTCCTAAATCTTTTTTGGGATTAGTGGCTTGATTGATATTCTGCGCCGGTAGTTTCCCTGACCAGTTAAACATTGATATCATGGTTTTGCTAACGAATTCGCGAATTATCTCTGGTTTTCGCTGTAACACAGAACTGTTATTTACAGCTTTACCATCAACCAACTGTACAAAAGTCGGAGGCTTCATTACACTTAATCGACGAATAGTCAACCCTTGAATTATCAATAAAAGTAAAGTTAATAAATGTAAACCAAAAGTAGCAACAGCAAAGGTTACTAATAGATTTCCTTTTCGTTTTCGTTTTTCGAGTAAACGTACCATGATAAATTGTTAGTCGTTAGTGGTTGGTTGTTAGTGGTACAACTAACAACTAACATATATTAAACTCTTTCTTTAACCCAGGAAGCAGTATTGCTAATGGCATTAAATACAGCAAAACCTCCGGCGAGGGCTATTACTAAAGATAAAATTGGAGCTAATATTCCCAAAAAAATGATAAACCACATTAAATCGGGGTTGATGCTAGGATTTTGTGCTGGACCATTTACAATTACTGAAGCTGTTAATATAGCAATAATATTGAAGGAAATCTTAGCAATTCCCAGGGAGAAGAAACCCGTTAACCATGCAAAAACAGGTTTACCTGCTACTGGTAATAATGAACCACCTACAGCTAATGGTCCTAAAGCTGCTATCAATAACATTGTAGCCTCTATCAAATTCACAAAAGCTGATTGTAGGGAAATTAAAAAGTTTTTGATGGTAACTTGAACTGTAGAACCTAATAAAGAATTAAAGGCTTCCTCCGATAAAACACCAGTTCCCAAAGTAATTTGATTTACTTGATTTTCTAATCGATTTATCCAAGGCTGATCACCATATAAGCTTCTATATTCTTGCCATAGGGTATCAATTTTTTCTGTAGCCTTGGTAAAACACTGTCTTTGTTGTTCGCCATTAAGAGATTGACATGGACGTAAAAAAGAACCTACAATATCTTCGGCAACACTCATGGCGATCGCTTGTTGATAAGTTTGATCGACATCGGCTGATTCTACCACTTGTTGATTGATATTATTAACAAAATTTCGCACTCCCAAAGTTAAATTTGATAATATAGTTCCATCTCCCGTATTCGTCAAAAACAATACTACTATAAAAGGCCAAATTAAACTTGATATCGGACGAGAATAATCGTTGTTTATGGTATCTTTGAGCCATTGCATCATAAAAATCAGCAAGGTACCAACCGCGAAGAAAACACCTAAATTAGTTAAAGCTCCATATAAATTATTATTGGTATTATTCTGTAATAAATCCACCCATTGTTTATCCCAACCCTCAGCAATACTTTGTGCTGCGATCGCACCATCGTTTAAAATTTCATTGATACCTACTTGTGCTAATAGCATTTTTAGATTATGAGTTTTGAATTATAACAAGTTAGCCATTGCCTAATTAGAGAGATTCAAATAAATTGATGTAAATCGCTCATCAAGAATAAAAAAATAATCTAAATATTACACGACTTTGCAGATAAATGAGGGTGCTTAGTATATTTTAAAACTATTGTATTACTGAATAGCCTGTCCAAATGTACTTCATAAAAAAGATGAAATATGCTGTGTATGATATTTTATTAGAATGAATGATGGATTAATCAAAATATTTTAATTATGACTAAATCAAATGATGCCGGAAAACTCGAAGTGGTTGTGAATACAGTAATGGGGGTAAAAACTGACGATAATAACCAGTCGCAAGTCAAACAAATAGTAGGGACAAAAGAACTAGATATCAGGAAAATTTTAACTTATACATTAGGGACTATCCTACAAATAGGAACAATGATTCTAGTTTTGGGAGGAATGGAACAGTTACTAATGTTAATTAATAATTACCCTGGTTGTCCAAATTGGGTAAGCACTTTATTGGCTGGGTTATTTTTCACATTATTGAGTATTCGATCGCGAATATTTTCTCTATTAGATAATACACGTTCTCGTGGGAGTTATGACGAAATAGTCAGACCGAAATGGGCACCCCCAGCTTTAGCCTTTCCCATAGTTTGGATGACAATTGCAGTTTTACGAGTAATCTCTTCTTTATTAGTTTGGCAGCAGATGAACCAACAATTTTTAGTGCTTCCTTTTATTGTATTTGTGGTGCATCTAGCTTTAGGGGATACTTGGAATACAATCTATACAGTAGAGCGTAGATTTGGTGCTGCTGTTCCTGTTGTTATTTTTGGCCCTTGGTTATCTGCTTTAATAGTTACTGTAATTTACTGGCAAGTTAATCCAATAGCTGGAATTGTTTTAGCACCTTCGAGTATATGGCTAACCGTGGCAGCTATATTAGTATTTAGAATTTGGCAATTGAATGGAATGGAGCCATTATATCCTGTCAAATTAACATCTTGATCGAGCAATAATATCAATTAAAACGAAGGAAGAAGGAAGAGCCGAAGTTGGCTGTAATTTAACCCATATGTTTGAGTTAATATCAAAAAACTCATCATAAAAGAAGCTGTAGTACTGCTGCGCGGAAGTCAAAAGTATCAAGGTAATAAGTCTTATAAAATATAGGTTTCAAGTATTTTAAACGAGTACTTTATTTCCGCCGACTTATACTAGGATAATGTTTTTACCAGGGAAATAATATTGAAATTCTCCCATCGCCGAAATTGGCAGAGCCTCATTTGGCGTTATTAGTTATCAAGTACCCACTATGATAAATCGAATAGCCATGCCGAAGTGAAAAAAAATTTTTCTTTCCACGTATTATCGATGGCTTGTATTCTGTTTATTTTTTGATGAAAATTATTTTTTCCTCCCAATCAAATCGATTTGAGAAGTTGTTCTTAAAAGTCTAGCTGCTTCTGCCGATGCATTGACTCTTCGAGCACGATTTGATTCTTCAATTTCTTGAGAGATATTAGCTAAATTCAAATTAGAATATTGTAAGGTTTGATGTAGCTGCATGTTTTGAGCTAGATTTTCTGCCATAATTTTAGATTGTTCGGTTTCGATTTGAATATTCTGCAACTGCAATCTAATTAATTCTGACTGGCTTCGATTGAGTAATGGTGATAACGGATTAGCAGCATCAATACCAGTTTCTGCAATATCATTTAATATATTTTGCGATTTTTCTCGGGCATCTTCAGCTATTTTTGACGTACTATGAAGGGAATTATTGAGATTTTCCAGTTTATTTCTCAAACGTATTTGTGCTTCTTCACCCAAAACCCCTACTACAACACCACGAGTCAGTTGTCTTTCTATTTCATTGCCAACCGACTTAGCATTTACTGCCGGATTATTTTCAAAGTTATCTGACAAAGAATTAATTGTGATATCATCATTCAAACCTTTTCTTACAGCAATCGGATTGGGTATATTTAATTCTCCCGTAAAACTAGCGATCGCACTTTGAGTTTCTGATTCTACTGGTTGTAAGGTATCTGAAATATTATCTTTTAAATAATTTTGTAAATCAATAGCATAATTCTGAAAATCACCCCAAACATTCCCTAATTGAGCCATTGCTGGCAAAGTCGCCATTAAAGTTATTGATAATGTCAGAAAAATGGTTTTTTGCATATTAGTAGTTAGTAGTTAGTAGTTAGTGGTTAGTGGTTAGGAGCGCGGGAGATTATGTTATATAGGGTATTTCATCAAAGTCAGGTAGGGGAGCAAACGGGCAGGATGCCCGTACCACAAGAGTTTAATAATTAATGGTTGTACCTCATGTACAAGCATTGTGCTGTATCTTGCATTTTAAAGGTAAATAATTAATTAAAATTTTAGTCAATTTTTATCGAATTATGATGTCGGCTTTTTACAAAACCAAGCCGATTAAACAAAGTTTAACGATTAGTCTCTATTTATACTCTTGTGTTTGATAGTGGAAGAGTATAAATTATATCAAGTTCGGCTAATAACTAACTATATAACCTTATTCAAAAATGGCGGTTATTACTCACTATGATGAATAGTTATTACTCATTACTCATGACTCAGATCAAATATGATAACTGTTTAACCGGACATGATATTATATTGCATTCTGTTTTCTAATTTTTATTATTCAACCAAAAAAATCGAATGGTACCACTAACAACTAACAACTATCACGGATT
>DESS01000313.1:37454-40554 GCA_002361335.1 Richelia sp. UBA3308 | reverse complement strand
CAACTAACAACTAACCACTAACAACTAATAACTAATTTCTCAAAGAAGCGACTAATTGACGGGCAAAGGCGGAAATTGCTTCATATTTATCCCTATGACTTTCCATAAATTCATTTCTCGCTGCTTGCTCCGACGGATTATTCGCAACCACTGCTAATTGCTCATAACCCGGATAGTAACGACAAAAACTGTATATTCCGTTGTCGTCTAATAACCATTGACTGTAAACTCCTTCTTTCCGAGGAAAGAAACTTTCTGATGCATTACGAGCTATGATGTCACGGGGATATTTTAAAATAGTTTCAAAACTATCTATTGCTACCGGCTGAATTCTTCCGATCAATCTGGTTGTCAAATTTTGCAAAATTTTTGACGCTGCTTTAGACTTGGCGATCGTATCTGGATCTTGTGCTGATAATATAACTCTAATTCCTGCTTTCGCACCATTAGCACAAATTCTCCCTACTAAATCGGAAATTTGGTCGAATTCAAATAAAATCGGCGCTTCATCAATAAAAAATATCGATGCCGGGCTACTCAATGCCCTTCTCAATGCTGCCGAATAGGCACTCAATGATAATACCGCTGCATCTTCACTATCTGATAAATTCCTCAATGCAAAAACTAACAGTTGTGCGTCGGTAGGAAAACTCGATGGATAAGAAATCGCTTTGCCAACTCTACTAGATAACCAAAATCTCAAACGCAAATCTATCTGACTCAAGGCATCTTCTACTCTCCTACCGTGAGTTTCTAATTCTAAATGCTCTGGCGAACAAAATGTGATAAAATCTCTTAGCGTTGGTGTCTTATGCCAAGCTGCCGAACCAAATCCATCGGCGATCGCGTTTTCATACCTCTTCCTTATCCCCTCGTCATTAAAAAACGCATTCAATGCTAAATTAATTAGCGATCGCACTGTCTGTGACAAAAGTTGACTTTCCCCCCCCGAACCCAATACCATCGTCATCAAGGCTGATTCTAAAAAAGCAACGTAATCCCCAAATCTATCTTTCTGCTCCTCATAACTCAATGCCCTTAAATCCGGTTGCTCAAATAAATTGTTCGATTGTTTGGAAATATCGAAATAAGCTCCCCAATCTTCCATGAATTCCGTATAGTCGGTAAAAGTGGAAGTACCATCAGGTTTAGGAAAATCCAAAGCTACCACAGGAATATTATGAGCTAAAGCTTGAGTCAAGATTCCGGAAACCAACACCGATTTACCAGCGCGAGTAGTGGCAAATAAAGCTAAATTTTTATGCTGGTTAAATAAATCAAGTTGAATTGGTGTTCCTCCTTCTTCACCAATCAACTCAAAACCTTTGCCATCACCTCCGGTAGTCTTCACCAAAGGAATTAAACCAGGTACCTCAGAAGTTAAATAAAGCTGACGACGGTTAAAAGGTTTCGCTAATAAAGTGTCCCATACAATTGGTAAAGTTTGCAGCCAAATTTTCCAAGCGTATTCCGTTTCTCTTATAACTTGTGCTGGGCGTTGAAAACAATTTTCAATATATCTTGCGGCTTCATCCAACTTTTCGACACTGTGGCGATGCACTAATATAACTACACTCGTATAAATCGGAACGGCACCCTCATATAATTGTTCCTGGGCTGCTACCGACTTTTTCAACTTCAACTGAGCACCAACATCAATAGTTTTACTTTTTTCTTCTGCCAACCTCGCCGTCATATTCGATTGCTTCAAAACTCGTTGCAAAGTTGTTTTCACCAAAGCTGGATTCGCCGCACTCAACTGAGTAAATATTTCCGTATCGACAATAGTTTCCCTAGCTACCAATTCCCAAAGGTACCTTAATTGAGATGATTTATTCTGCCAACCACCGGGTTTTTCCAGAAAAGTCAACACACCCACATAGCGATTATTGACATTAACCCAACTGCGATCGGCACAGGGTACATCTTTTTCCATTAATAAAGTAGTACTGTGGAGATTGTCAATTAACAACTTAGTGCTAGCCAAATCAGAATAAACCTGTTCGTGCAATCCCCTTTCATCTAAAGTAACCAACTGAGGAATATCAATAGGCAGAGTATCGTTAAACCGTCGCCACAATTCATCCCAAAGTTGTTTTGCACTCATTGGCTTGATATTCAACCCCATCTTATTAGATAAAAGCTGTTCCCAACGACGAAAACCTTGTTTGTAAGCACTTCTGACAACAGTTTCAATGCGTTGATGTTGTGAAGCAGTTAAATCGCCTTTAAATTTCAACCACCACTTTTCACCTTTCGCCAAAAGGCTTTCGATCCAATCATCGGTATTTGTGGTGTCTGGTTCAACAGTAAAAGTAACGTAAATTCGTAAAAACTTCGGTTTGCGAATACCGTTTTGAGTTAATTCTCGAATTCTAGCACGTTCCGCCATCAATAAATATTTAATATTTGGGGAAGCAGCTTGTTTAACTAAACTTCCTAATTCCTGCTGTCGTTTATGTTCCTGAGTAAAAGAACTCAAATGAAACGTAAGTCTTTCACCAAAAGGAATATCCTTTAACCCTGCTTCAATATTATTACAAATAGTATCAACTTGTTCCGGTCTTAAAGTTGTATGAATACCCTGACAATCGAAACCGAAAACAAAACAAAAACTATCTTGTTTATTCCCCTTACTTAAAATATAACCACCAATATCCCTACCTTCAAGAGATACCTTTAACATCGTCGCCAGATGTAAAGCATCTTCAAAAGGAGTTAATCTAACTGTACTACCCACGACGTTTTCGACGGTTTTTTTGCCGATTTTTGGCTTCATAATTTACTGACAAAAAGCTTTGATAACGTGCAATTCCTCTTGTCCAAGTTGGTACACCAATAAACTTACTTAAAAAACGCCAACTTCTACCACCAGTTAATATCCACCAGGTTCCCATTCCCCAACCAGCAATTAAACTTGTCCACAACCACTTTTGAAAATCATCATTAAATATACCACCAAATATACCATTAACAATAAAATAAGCAGCCAAAGCAATTACCGTCCAAGGAAATATTTGATCTGCTGGTAGGGGGCCTAAAGAAGGTTGAGTTCCTAAAATTTGATTTACTGGTCGAAATTCATTATCCATTATTAGTT
>DESS01000313.1:0-37319 GCA_002361335.1 Richelia sp. UBA3308 | reverse complement strand
TCGTTACTCGTTACTCTTTACTCCTTACTCGTTACTCGTTACTCGTTAATCGTTAGTTTCCAATAATAAATCCAGTTAATACATCGGCAATTGTAACGGCAACAACAACTAACAAAGGAGTTCTGGCTACATTTTGCCAATCTTCATCTTTACGAACTGCATTTACCACACCAATCAAAGCAACAGCAATATACAGTAAATAAAGTGCCCGTAAAACATTAAATACTAAACTGACAGCATCTTGAGTACCCGAATCCGTGGAACCTTCAGTTAAAGTATCCTTGAAAAAATCTTCAGCTCTACCAAAAAATTGCCCTTGGGCTGGTGCTGCAAAATAATCTAACCAAAACCCGCACAGAATAATGGCGATCGCTAAAATTTGTACTCCGATCAATTTACCATTATCTAAATTAAACCGCCAGGCAATTTGCTGCATTATTACTGCAATCAAACTGCCTAAAAGCAAACAAAATAGTAATATCGGACTGTGTAAACTGATAACGCTTAAAAATACCGTAAACGCAATCAAAAATGCTACAGATTCTGTTAAGATTACACGGCAATTTTTCACGACCTCAAAAAGTTTAAGACCGGCATTTCCCGCCTTCTTAATTAAACCTTTGAAAATCCGTCTTTGGTGAAACATTTGTGGCATCTATTTTCTTGATTTACCGTCAACATTTAACAGATTTATATTACCTTGCCATCGACGAAGGCAATTTAACATCGATTGTACTGATTTTTCTTCGTGAATATGAAAATAATTATCTTTCAACATGATTTAATCAAATTATATTATAAACTTTTTATACTGGAATCAATAAAATGATTTGCAAAATTATTTTTTATTAGTTCGATTTTAATTATGGAACTTACATATAACTAAACGTTTTTTTAGTCAATCTACTTTAAGAAGGATATGCTCAGAAATACCATACATAAACCCAAATTCTGTTGATTAACACCTAAAATTTTTACAACTCGTTAAAAGATAATTACTACTCCTGGTAGTAACTTCGTTTTTAATTTGCGCGATTGCCTCCGGCACCAGCGAAGCTGATGGCGTAGCCCATGGGTGAAGGGCTTATCGTCATAAAAATCTAAAAGCTAAAAGTTAAGGGTGCCCGTCAATTAAAATTCGGTTCTTTCTCCGTGTTTATTTATAAAAAAAAGTTAATAATCATACAAAAAAATACAATAACTAACTTAAATAACTTTAAATAAAATAAATTTTTACTGTATTATTTATAACTTTGATTTTTGATTAACAATGAGAAAATCAAGAATAGTTAATATCTGTGATTTCTATATTTATTTAACAAAGAAATTTCTACCTATAAATAAAAACACTCTGATTTAAAACTCTCAATTCCTGTTGAAATGATATACTGCCTGAAAATACAGACTTATCAAATATTTACTCTTGATGAACAATATTGATCGGTTACAAAATATCTTGAGAGATTCTGAAGTTGCTGCAGTATTACCAGCCATATATCAACTCAACCTTCCCGATTGGTGGTTAGCTGGAGGTGCATTACGAAATACAGTTTGGCGTTCAATTTTTGGCGAAAATTGTCAACTATTTATCAAAGACTTTGATATTGCATTTTTCGACGAAACAGGGGATAGAAATCAAGAATTAGCTGCAGAAACAATTTTAACCAATTTGTTTCCAAATCATCTATTTGATGTTAAAAATCAAGCAAGCTTTGCACGGTGGCGCTCCGGTAGGAAAATTTACATTAGTACTGAAGATGGGATCAAAAATTGGTTGCATACCACTGCAGCTATAGGTGTTCGTTTAGAGAATCATGGAAAATGGAAATTTTTTACCCCTTATGGATTAGATGACTTATTTAACGGTATCATTCGTCCAACTCCGGCAAATATAGATAATCCAGATGCACAACGTAAAGCCGATGGGTATTTACAAAAATGTCCCTGCTTGCAATTGGGGAGATGGGGAGATTAAATTCACTAATTATCGTTGAGTGGTTGACTGTACGTTTGATATTATGATACATATGTATTATTGAAATATTTTTGATTATAAATCTTTCCCTGCTCCCGGAGGTTTTTAGATGAAGTTTAGTAAACTTGATTTGAGTAAAGTATTAGGGGTGGCTCACTCATTCGGATACTTACAGTTATTAATTGATAGAGGCGACGAATTAGAGTTTTTAGAAATACCGGCACCAATAGAGGCTTACGAGGGATTGCAGGATTTAAATGAACTAATTGCAGAGCCTCCGCCACTGTTAGAGGAGGAAGAAACATTTGAGATTTTACCAGTAGCTTCAACTATGGCAAGTGCTATTGGGTACGATTGTGGCAATCAAGTCTTGCAGATAGAGTTTAATAATGGTGCGATATATGAATATTCAGATATAGATGAGGATACCTGGGAAGATTTATACACATCCGACGCAGTGGGTAGATATATCAATCAGAATATTAAAGGTAAATATCTGTCTCAACGTATTGATAATTCCTGATTACAATAATTTTCACGAATAATTTTCACAAAACTTTGAAATATATCAATTAATACGCCCACCCTAGTGGGCGAATGAAATTTAAAAGTTTCCTGGTGTTACGGCTAATTGTTTTTATAAAGCAATTAGCCTTTACTTTTTGCCATGGGCACCCAAATGTGGAGTTTAGAGACATGCATAAGTTCCATAGTGCTAATACTAATATCATATTAATGAAAATTTAATCTACTTTTATGAAATGTTTATGTGTTAAATCCTGGATATATAGTTATCTGTAGAAAAAATAATTGTTAATTGAAATTTATTTTATGATGAAGCATCAGTTTTTAGACCAGCGTTTTCAAGAATATAATACAGCTTTGATAAAAGGGCTGCAAAACATGGCTACTTTGTTAGAAGCAGAAAAATGCTGGCAGCAAGGTAAACTTATCCGAATGACGCTGTTATTGTTATCGTCAGTAGAAAATAAACAAGCAAAATATATAACTGCAATAGAAGAAGATATAAAAAACTCGCTATTATTAGACTAAAACGTTAACAAAATAGTCTATTAAATAGTCGAAGTAACCTTTTAATTCATCAATTGCTTTATCTGAAACCACAGCGGAATTGTGCCAATCGCTGATATATTTTCTTCTAATTAACTCAAAAGCCTTTAAATATATTTCTACAGGTGGTTCGTAATGGGTAACTACTCCTCTATAAAGTAGACGGGGTTCGATTTCATTTTGCATACAGCTACCAATCAATTTGAGATATTTGCTAATATTACGACAGAATTCTTCTGTATGGGGATGTTCTTGAGTTAATAATTCCCGCGCTACTGTTTGTGCTAATTCGATTCGATTCCCTAATAACCATCTTCCTCCTTCTATACATCCAGCCCTTTGTGCTTGTAATTCTGGAAGGGATGCTGTTAATTCTCGTTCAATATGTTCTAAGGAGTAACGAAGTTTATCTTGTCTTTCTTGAATTTCTTTGAGATTTATAATTCCAACATCAGATAGCTTTTTATCTTCCAATTCCTTCAATAACACTTCTACGGTTGGTTTGATGATTCTAGTGATAAAATCTACCTGTCCTTCAATTACTTCCAAAATCTGATGACGTAGTTCGTAGTTGACGATTTTTTCTAAACGATTGTTTGTATTTTCTTGCAAAAAGTTTAACTGTTGTTGCAAGGAATCAATCATCTCATCTTGAGATAATTCTGTCTGTAGCGAATCCCCATCTAATTTTCCTTCTAAAATATCTATTTTTTTTTGCATCTTTTTGAAGAGGGATGCATTTACCCAAGGGCTGATGATAAACCCTGCAAATTCATGCAAAGTTTTTCCCATTTTTTCTAAAACTCCTGTGTTATTAAACTTTTGACTCATGCGGTTTATCCTTAAAACTTCACACCCACTTCAGAATATATTTACTCGCTTTATTTTGACAGCAAACAGTTACCGCAAGCAATAACCTTCATATCACAGCATTTATCAAAATCAGGTTACTTAATGGTATTACCAATCCCAAATATTATGCTGTATTTGTGGAAAATTTTAGCGAGACTATTTCTAAAGCGCAATAAGAGGGGTTATTTACTTCAAATTGCTTTACTAATTAACATATATTCTAGCAATTCAAGGGTTTTAAATGATTTGGGGATAAGCAATTTAACCTATATGCTTCACTAGAAAATTACAATCTCTATATTTATAAAATATCTGTTATTCAAAAATTTATTTTTAAATGATACTATAGATAGATGTCTGTATTTTTAATTGATGATAAATAAGGAAAAACTAAAAAAGTGAATTAATCACAAGTAGAAAAACTATTAAAATACAGTAAATATTTTGTAAAAAATTATCTAATCGTTGAAAAATATTGGTGGGTAAAACCGTACTTAAGTATTAGCGTTTTCTGTACAAAAAATTTCAGTTTAGATGGATAAAATTAAACTACGGCTAAATAAATGTTGTTATTGAAAAGAAATTTGTTTAGGACAGCATAGGTTATTGAGAGAGAAATATGGGTAATCAATTAAAAACAGCCGTTTTACTAGCTGCACTGAGTAGTCTTTTGATAGCTATTAGTTATTGGATAATTGGCGGTAGTGTAGGCTTAATTATAGGTATCGGTATAGCGGCTATAACTAACCTTGTATCTTGGTATCAATCAGATAAAATTGCCTTGGCGGCATATGGTGCCCAACCAGTATCGCCAAGTGATGCACCGGGACTCTATAGTATGGTAGAAAGACTATCTGCAAGAGCTAATATACCCACGCCAAGAGTATATATAGTTCCCAGTTCCAATGCTAACGCCTTTGCCACTGGAAGAGATCCAGAAAACGCCGCTGTGGCAGTAACGGAAGGAATATTACACATCCTCCCAGAGGAAGAACTTGAAGGTGTAATTGCCCACGAATTGACTCACATTGTGAATCGTGACACCCTTACCCAAGCCGTTAGTGCTACCATCGCCGGTGCAATTTCCTTTTTGGCACAGATGGTAAGTTATAGTTTATGGTTTGGTGGTGGCAATTCACGAGATGGCGATCGCGGTGGAAATCCTTTAGGAATATTATTAACTGTTACCTTAGCACCTTTAGCTGCAAGTGTGATTCAGTTAGCAATCTCCCGCACCCGAGAATTCTCTGCCGATGCTGGTGCAGCCAAATTGACTGGTAATCCCCGTGCTTTAGCAAAAGCTTTACAAAGGTTAGATGCGACAGCTCGACAGATGCCCATGGAAGCAAATCCAGCTTTTGAGCCTTTGTTAATTATTAATCCTTTTAGCGGCAACTTTATGGGAAATTTATTTAGAACCCATCCCAGTACCGAAGCCCGAGTTGAAGCATTACTAAAGATAGAACAACAATTTGCTTCAACAGTTTATTAATAATTTGTACAACATTCGCTATATCTAAAAATCATGACATATAACAACGAAGAACCTAAAGTAATAGTAGAAATTAGTCCCCAAACCAACGAAATGGTAGAAAGCCAAATGGTTGGTGAAAGCGAAGAAGTCAAGAATGAAACTGCAGCTTTAATTGAAGCGATTAAAAGACGCGCTCAAGTAGAAGCACAATCTGCCGGTAACCTTACTCGCGAAACCTATTTAAGTGCAGTACGTCAAGCCCGAGAAGCAATCGAGCAAAACCAATTGATCGAACCTGCTCAGATTGAAAATGCCTTCGATATGGTACAAAATGAGGCTCAGAAAAATTTTGAGTCGATTGTTGCAGAAGTACAAGAGCTTGGCGATCGATTACAAGCCGCCGCACAAGCTGCTTGGGATGTATTAACAACACCCCGCCCTAAATCTTAACAGCAACATTAAAATTAATTTTGAAAAGACGTTGTCATCGTGCAGCGTCTTTATTATTTTCGGCATGGGGCATAAAATGACGAATTACTAATTTTTGTGTTAATCTTTTGTGCGAATTAATCGCTCCCAAATAGCTTTTATCTCCATGTGTTTAATCCGAACTAAGATAAACTAACTATCAATGCCCGATGCCCCATGCCCCATGCCCGATGCCCCATGCCCAATTCTTAATTCTTAATTCTTAATTCTTAATTCCCCATGCCCCATACCCCATCCCCAATTACTAACCACTAGCCAATATAATATTAAAGTTTTCACAAAAACTTGAAAATTCCTGGTTGAATACTAACAAGTAACACTTATGCGAACTTACTATTGCGGCGAAATCCGTTCATCAAATATCGGAGAAACAGTCACCTTATATGGATGGATTGACCGTCGCCGGGATCATGGGGGTGTGATATTTTTAGACTTGCGCGATCGCAGTGGCATTGTGCAAATCGTTAGCGATCCACAACGTACTCCCGATTCCTACGAACAAGCGAATTCCCTGCGTTTGGAATATGTTGTCAAAGTCACCGGTAGAGTCTCCCAACGCCCCGATGATTCCCTTAATCCCCGCTTACCTACTGGTGAAGTGGAAATTTACGTTGATAATATTCAACTACTCAATGCAGTGCGATCGCAATTACCTTTCCAAGTTTCTAGTGGCGATAACGAAACGGTACGGGAAGATTTACGGTTAAAATATCGTTATCTGGATTTGCGTCGGGAGCGCATGGCACGTAATCTACAATTACGCCATCAAGTTGTTAAAGCGATGCGTCGTTTCCTTGAAGATGCAGAAAACTTTATCGAAATTGAAACCCCCATATTAACTCGTTCAACTCCGGAAGGGGCACGGGATTATATTTTACCAAGTCGTGTAAACCCTGGTAATTGGTTCGCTCTGCCCCAATCACCACAACTATTTAAACAAATTCTCATGGTATCGGGTACTGACCGATATTATCAAATTGCCCGTTGTTTCCGCGATGAAGATTTACGCGCTGATAGACAACCAGAATTTACTCAATTAGATATGGAAATGAGTTTCATGTCTCTTGAGGAAATTATCGAACTTAATGAAAAATTGGTTTGTCATATTTTCAAAACGGTTAAAAATATTGATTTACCAGCACCCTTCCCCCGCCTTACCTACGCTGAAGCCATGGAGCGCTACGGCAGCGATAAACCTGATACACGCTACGGCTTAGAATTAGTTAATGTCTCTGATATACTCAAAGATTCCGGTTTCAAAGTATTCCGCGATTGTATTGCCAAAGGCGGTATTATCAAAATTTTACCGATTCCCGGTGGCAATGTAATTTCTAATGTCCGTATTAAACCCGGTGGTGACATTTTTAAAGAAGCTAGCGAAGCCGGTGCAAAAGGTTTAGCTTACATCCGCGTCAAAGAAAACGGCGAAATTGATACTATTGGTGCAATCAAAGATAATTTGAGCGACGAACAAAAACAAGAAATTTTACAGCGCACTAATGCCCAAGCGGGACATTTATTACTTTTTGCTGCTGCTGATTCTAATACCGTTAACAAAACTTTAGATCGATTGCGCCAATTTGTAGCCAGGGAATTTAAATTAATTGAAGCGGATAAAATCAACTTACTCTGGATTACAGATTTCCCGATGTTTGAATGGAATGCCGAGCAAAAGCGCTTTGAAGCATTACATCACCCATTCACCGCACCCCATCCCGATGATTTAGAAGATTTAAAAACGGCACGGGCTCAAGCTTACGACTTGGTATTAAACGGTTTTGAAATCGGTGGTGGTAGCTTGCGGATTTATCAACGAGAAATTCAAGAACAAGTATTTGAAACAATCGGTTTGTCTGTTGATGAAGCTTACACTAAATTTGGCTTTCTTTTAGAAGCCTTTGAATATGGTACTCCTCCCCACGGTGGTATCGCCTACGGTTTAGATCGATTGGTAATGTTGATCGCAGGAGAAGAATCAATTCGCGATGTAATTGCTTTTCCTAAGACACAACAAGCAAGTTGCTTATTAACAGATGCACCTTCAACTGTAGATGCTTCTCAACTTAAAGAATTGCACGTTGCTTCGACTTATAAACCCAAAGATAAGTAATGTTGGAGGAGAATTGGGATACATCTGTCATGTTCCCTTTTCTCCTCATTTCTAGCTAAAATTTAGGATAAAAAAAAATTCCAAGAAAGAAAAACACTCAATTTGCTACATCAAAATTCCGATAATGTTACCGCATTTTATATAGCTTGATATTAACTTGAGGTAGAGCGAACAATCAGGTTAGTTATATATAGAAGATAGAATCAAATAAATTTCTGTATCCTAAATATCTAATTCTAATATTATCATCAGTACCCTCTTGATTAATAAAAGTAACTTCTATTTATTCTCCGATAAAAAGATAATTTATGTTTTTAGTTTTCCGACGAGAGTATGATGCTTAGTGGTTGATCAATCCTACACAAGTCGTAAAAAATAATTCAGTTAAGCATAGGATCTGCTTATGTTTTATATTGCTTGGGGCACCAAAAAAGTAGGAAAAGTAGGAAAAGTCCGAAAAATAATCTTAACGGTAGTAATCAAGCATTAAAAGCAGCGATCCATTTGATGTACAGGTTGGCTACAACTACAAGTTTACCAAGACACAAATCTATCAAAAGTCGTTTTATGAATAATTTCATAGGGCATTACATAGCTCAAACTTACCAGCATAAACATTTATTTGAAAGAAAATATCAAAATTTTGTATAATCACTGTATAATTACTGGTAAGCAAAGAATTTCTCACTCTGATCAATCCTACGTGCTGAGCTTCAGGTTTTATTACTGGGTACAGTACTAGTTGAGAAAAGTATTTCAGAAAACAATATTAAGATAATATGAAGCCGACTTCAGGCTAATATTAAGATATTGTAAACCATGAACTTAAGGTATTGTTACATTGTCACAAGCATTGATAACATTCGATTTGTCAAAATAAATACAAAGGAGGTATTTACGGTCAGAATTTTTTGATGGTATGTTGATTTTAGTCAGACAAATGAAGTTTTTTATTCTTGTTGGAAATTTAATAACTTTAGTAGTGTTGAAATGTACTAATAGTGTTTACTCCAACTGATATTTATGGATTTTAGATGATTGTAATCGCTTTTTAACTATGATGGAGATTGCCAAAAATAATAGTTCCCGTCTTCAGGTAATTTCTGCCAAATTTAGCAGGCTTGGCCTAAAAAAAAGAATTAAGCAGCGATTGAGTCAAAAACTTTAGAGTATAATACGGTTTAAGCTGATATTTTCATGGTTGCAATGCCGTGAACATGTTTAATATATGGTTATTAAACCTGTATGCCGATAGTAGTCAATTTTAACCAAATTTAGTCCCAATTTATCTACGCGTTTAAGGAAGTTGGACTTTGATGGTCTACAGGATCTCAGTCCCTCCTAATCAGCCCAATCTTGCTGTTGTATAGGTTATTTATGGCAGCAACAAAGGTGGAATTAGGAATATTAATATGGAATTTATGAAATGGGATAAAAGATACTATAGATACTGATTGTGCCAATAAAAATCAATTTTTCTAGTGTTGCCAGAACACAACAATAATTTTTCAAGTTCATAGCTATGCCAAATTAATATTCGTGTGGCAAACACGAATTATTTACTTGCAAATAAATATATGACTATAGTATGATTACCATAAGCAATCTTTATCAAATTGATAAACAACTGCTCAAATATTTTGTCGGAAAGTAAATAAGGTAATTAGAGAGGGAAAGTTATGCCTGTTAATTGGTACAGATATAGAATACCGTAGTATATAAAAAAAATCAATTGTCACAATTAGGTGATATCGAAAACTAAAATTGTGCGGGAGATTTTGCCCCAAAAGCATCTTGAGCGGAACAAGAATGTAACTGTAGGGCGATTTTTCGGAATAATCTCGGTAAAAGCCCGAATATAGTAGGGTATAGAGTATTCCCTTAGACGCATATTCTGGATAACCAGATATAAATATAAAAATAAAGATAAAAAATGAAAATGGTTGCATTGTGTATGAGGAGTTGGGCTTTGATGGTCTAATAGATCTCAGTCCTCCCATAAACAGGAAAGGGTATTTTTTGAAAAAAAGGTTGAAGACTATTCTTTATATGAAGTATAACTTGAAGAAATTGGGTGTATGTACGTCTTCGTCAAAAGTTTTAGTTTGGTGAGTTGTGAGCCCAAGTGGAACATTACTTTAAGGGGTTGAAACTCTAATCTAATTTCTACCCAAATATTAACAAAACTACCGAAAGCCCAACCTAAGATCAAAAATAATGGTAAACGCATTAAATTACCGTCTATTGGTTGGCTAAGACTTGCTGAACCTTTACCAGGAACTGTCCAGTTAAGTCTAGATAATGGTAGCTTTGGGTAGGTTTAACAGAGGGATTAAAGAAGATCGCAGTCTTCTGCATGTAGTTAGGGCGTGTAGTTATCGGTAATGTATGTTTCTATGAATGAAGTAAAATTGCTAAGACGGTGCGATCGCAATCGCAAGCGTTCCAAAAGACGGGCTATCTACTGTCCGGTGCATGGATGCTATTTACATAGTGTAAGTCAGAAACATAAACTATTTGCTTCCCATGCAGGACAACTTCAAAAGAAAGGAATAGGGCGGCAAAATGCCCTGATATTAATAGCGAGTCAAACTGCAGTACTTTTAGAAGATGAGTGGCTGGAAGCATTTTGGTGCGATGAATGCCAGCGAACTCAGTGGTATCACGTAAAAAAAATTGGCAAAAGCTCACATTGTAAAGAAAAGCAAAATGTTGGACGTACCTCTTATTCAATATCGGTGGCACCTCCTTATCTATGGGAACAAGCTATAGGGGTAGATGAAACCAGAGGAAATCCTAGTGTGAGCGAATTTACTCGCAGACATGCACGAATGGTTAGCTACAAAAACCTTTAGAAAAAACATAATCATTTAAAATAAAAAAGATTTTCATTGTGAACAAGCTGAGTAATTAAGTAATATAGACAACCGACTTAATTGAAGTTATTTAATGAAGGCAGTAGCCGGGAATTATTCTAATCTAAATTTAGAGAAATAGGGCATAAGTTATAAGAGGTGTTACTTTGAACAGGAATCCGTTTGTTAAGTTTAAGAACGGGAAAATAGTAAGTGTTGAACATCCAAGAACAGCTTCTTTTAATCAAAACGGAGCTTATACAAAAAAAAGGTCAGCTAACAAAAAAACCTCCCTGTTGTTTTATTTACTTGCTCTCCTAATGGTGAATGGGGGTATTTGGGCTGGGGCTTTCATATATTTAGCAACAGCAAAACCAAATTATGTCAGTGAATGGGCAGTTAATATACCTGGTAGTGGTTCAACATCTAACATTAACCTTCCCAATATTGGACAAGCAATATCACAAAATTATTCAGCTTATGCAGGAGCAAATTTCGATCCACGAGAAAACTATAAAGCGATCGCAACTAGCGATGAAGTATTAGAAGCAGCGGCGACAAAGGTAAATATATCGGTGGAAAAATTTGGCACGCCGCGAATCAAAATAGTTGATAATACATCGCTGATGAAATTTGAGTTTAAAGGCTCAACTCCCGAAAAAGCTCAAAACAAGTCTATAGCCTTACAAGATGTATTTGAAGCCAAATTAGACAAATTAAGAGATCAAGAAATCCTCCAGCAAAAAACACGTTTGGAATCAGGGATGGAAGCATCGCGGCGTAAATTAAAAGCTGCTCAAAGACGACTTAGTAAATTCAAAGCTACTTCGGGCTTAAATTCAGAAGAACAACTGAGAAACTTAGCAATAAATATAGAGGGATTACGCAAACAACGTGCCGAACTAATGGCTCAACAGCAACAGTCTCAGGCTCGTCTTTCTGAATTATCTAATAATTTAAGTTTATCTTCTAATCAAGCTTCAGATGCATTTGTTTTACAAGCAGATCAACTTTTTCAAAATTATTTGAGAAGTTATAGTGAAGCCAATAGTAAATTAATTAGTTTAACTGCAAAATTTTTACCGACTCATCCAACAGTTGTTAATATTCAAACAGAACAGCAAGCAGCCGAAAATGCTCTTTTAAATAGGGCACAAGCTCTTTTAAATCGTCCGATAAGTATGGCATCAATCAATCGTCTTAACTTTAGTAACAACGAATCATCTGGTTCTAAACGAGCTATCTTATCGGAACAATTGGTGACAACAAGTGTAGAAAAACAAGGAATAACAGCCCAAATAGGAGCTTTAGATGGGGAAATATCTCAATTAGAAAGAAGGTTGCAACAATTGTCTCAGCAACAGTCAGTGATGGAAGACTTAAAACGAGATGTACAAGTTGCCGAAGCAGTGTTTTCATCGACGATTGCGAAATTAGACTTGGCAAGAACGAGTGTTTCTTCTTCTTATCCCCAAATTCAAATTCTTACCTTACCTAGTTTACCAGCCGAGCCAGCTGGACCAAGAAAAACTTTAGTTTTATTAGGAGCAACATTAGGCTCGTTGTTCTTTAGTAGCGGAATTATTGGATTATGGAAAGGTAAATCGCAACAAGGAAAACAAGAAAATCAATTTCGAGAATACTTAGAATATCCGGAATTTATAGAAGATTATTATTAAAAAATGAAACCGCAAAACTTTGAAGAAAGTTTAATTTGGTACATAATAATTGGTACCTATGGTATTTACGTATTGGGGATGTTGTTTCCTGTTTACTCTTTATTAGCATGGGTATTGGGCGGGTATGTAGTGTTCAAAATGTTGCTGGAAACAGAAAATACCCCACCCAAGAAAAAAATTCGTATTCCGTGGATAACTTGGTTGTGGGGAGTTTATTCCCTAATTACTTTACTGGCGACTTACGCTGGTGTCACTGACTTCAAGTTAGGAACAACCATTCTTTTAAGAAATATTTTAGGTTGGTTTACGAGTACCTCGATAATACCATTATTTTTCTTAAGTGGCTGTTTAAATATCCGACCAAAATTAATTTATAGAGCAGTATGTATATTATGCTTACAAAGTTTAATCGCAATTCCTATTGCTTATGCAGCCTATTCGATAAATCTACCGGATGTGATTTATATTTCTCCTATTGAAAGATTGATTCAAAATGGTCCAATTTTTCATCAAGTAGGATTTTATTTTTCAGATTATGGTGCCGATAATGTCCGTTTATTTTTATTTACTCCTTGGTGTCCGGCTTTAGGTCTTATAAGTAATCTATACTTTTTTATGGTACTCCAAGAATCAAATCAGAAATGGCGATACATTGGTATCGTAGGAGCAATTGCGATGAATATTGTATCCCTTTCTCGGGCTGCTCTTGTTACTTTACCAGTAGTATTGGTTCTGATTTGGGGCATGAAAAATTTTGCTCGTCCTGGGGTACAAATTACTACTGGAATTGTTAGTTTTATCGCGGGTATTTTTAGTTATCAACTCACTAATGCAGCGACGGAATTTGTTGATTCATTCCACGGTTCGAGGGCAGATTCTTCAAGGGTTCGTGCAGCCTTACAAAGAGTAGGAATTGAGGGTTGGAAGGAAGCTCCTATTTGGGGTCATGGAGTGCAAAAACCGGGGCCTCCAGTATTAGCAGGTTTACCTATTGGTTCTCATCATACCTGGGTAGGATTGTTATATACAAAGGGTTTGGTGGGTTTTTTAGCTTTACTTTTGCCGGTGTTATGTAGTGTTTTAGATTTATTAATTAAGGCACGTGACAGCAAAATTGCAGAAACAGCTTTGAGTCTTTTATTAGTATTTATTTTGTTTTCTTTTGGAGAACAAATAGATGTTTTAGGGTATCTTTGTTGGCCTGCTTTAGTAATTATGGGAATTGCTTTCACAGAGAAAATTAATAAACCTATTGCTATGTAAAAAATCAGGTTTATTTATAATTTAATACTGATTTATATATAATTTATATATAATCTTTTTTACTCAGAATAACCCTTTTATTAAGGAGTATTTTGAGTATTTTTTTGGTTTGCGTAAAATATATAAGTCAGTTTTTTAGTTGTCAATTTTTAATTGTGGTATGGGAATTGTGGTTAATGTTTGAAAATCTATATCTGATAAAATTTATTTCAAGGTTTTTTCATGAAATGTATAAATTATAGTGTTCTCATTTATTAAGACTCAATTCAAAAAATTACAGAAATATCTACAAATAGATGATAATCGCAAAAATTAAACAGCAGCTATCAAATCAGTTCATCCGCAATATTGGCTGGCTTGGAGGTGCTGAATTAGTAAATCGTGTATTTCGCTTGGGAGCAACAGTAATATTAGCCCGCGCTTTGACTCCCCAAGATTATGGATTAGCAGCAGTTGTATTAACTATTAATGAATTTACGACAGTTTTTACCCTTAGAGCCGGAATTGGAGGGAAAATTGTTCAAGCTGATGAAGAAGATGTAGAAGTTTTTTGCAATACAGCTTACTGGTTGAATTGGATTTTATGTATTTCACTATTTGTAATTCAATGTATTGCGGCTTTTCCTATCGCTTGGTTTTATCAGGAAGAAAAACTCATATTGCCAATTTGTGTATACAGTTTAGTTTATTTAATTTTGCCCTTTTTCGCAGTTCATAATGCATTAATAGATAGAGCAAATAGACTTAAAATTACGGCGATAAGTACGGCAATTCAAGCAATGCTAAATAACATTCTCATACCAATATTAGCGCTTTCTGGTATGGGTATGTGGGCTATAGTATTACCGGGACTTTTCACTACTCCGGTATGGATAATAGTGACTCATATTAATGAACCTTGGCGACCAAAAATGTCTTTTACGCTGAAAAGATGGCGAGAAATAGTTCATTTTGGGAAAGATGTGCTGGGTTATGAATTATTAGAAAAACTGCGAGGAAATATTGATTATTTATTAGTAGGAAGATTTTTAGGCGTTGAAGCTTTAGGGGTTTACTTTTTCGCTTTCAATGCAGGATTGGGTATCAGTTTAAATGTGATAAATATCATGGTTTGGCCGCTATATCCTCATCTTTGTGCTGCCAGACGTAATTTACACGAATTTAAAGAAAAATATTTTCACAGTCTCAAAACTATCAGTTTAGTGATAGTTCCTTTAGTAATTCTTCAATCAAGTTTAGCTCCATTTTACGTTCCGATTGTGTTTGGTGAAAAATGGAGAATGGCAATCCCAATATTGATATTAATTTGCCTTTCTGCGATACCGCGCCCCTTTGGAACTGCAGCGGCTTTACTACTGCAATCTTTAGATAAAGCTTGGATTAATTTACGCTGGAGTGTGATATTTACTGGAATTTTTCTTGCTTCTTTATTAATTGGTATGCAGTGGGGAATTTATGGTGTAGCGGTATCGGTATTAATTTCTCATGCTGTAGCAATGCCCATGTTTACAATATGGGCAACAAGATTTGTATTTGCCACAAAATCAACTTTACTACTTAATAAAAAATCATGAATCCTACCTTTACAGTAGTCATGCCAGCTTACAATGCTGGTGCATTTATCCCACAAACCATTGAATCAGTTTTAAGTCAAACTTTTACGGACTTTGAACTAATAATAATTGATGATGGCTCGAAAGATAATACTGCTGCAATTGCTTTTAATTACAGTAATAAAGACAAAAGAGTCAAATTTTTATCTCAATTAAATCAGGGAGTATCGGCGACTCGGAATAAAGGAATAAATCATTCTAATTCTAAATATATTGCTTTTATTGACGCTGACGATAAATGGTTGCCCGATAACTTAACTTCTCATTTTAAACATTTAGAAGAAAATCCTGATTTGGGTGTCAGCTATGGAAAAGTAGAATTTTTACATCCCGACGGAAAGCATACCGGAAAAATTGCTCGAGCGCGTTTAAAGGCGCTGCAACCGCACCATTTTTTGTATAACAATCCGACTATGACAGTATCAAATCTTGTGGTGCGTCAACAGGTGTTTCAAGAAATTGGCTATTTCGATTGCACCATGAATTATTCAGAAGATTTAGATTTTCTATTTCGGGTTGCCTGTAGCGATTGGAAGATTGAAGGAATCGATCGAGTCTTATTAGGGTATAGAACATCACAAGGAGGACTTTCTTCACAGCTTTACAAAATGGAAGAAGGTTGGGAAACCTTGATGACTAAAGCCAGAGTACGAGCACCCGAATTAGTTGAAAAACATTACTTTAGAGCTAAAAGCAACCATCTATGCTATCTTGCACGCAGAGCTTTTCGCTTGGGAGTTGCTTCTCAAATAGGAGTAGATTTTTTAAATCGAGCTTTAAATTCTGATTGGCAATTAGTAATCAGAGAGCCTGGGAGTACTTTGCTTACAATGATGTTTGTCTATGGTAATCATATATTAAAGTCTAGGAAATTAAGTAGAATTGCTCCATAAGTTTAAAGATTGTTTAAAGCTTTTACTGCTTTGATAAATTTTAGATAAACTGTATCATTTCATAGAGTATTCTTTTTAACTAGAGGATTGCAGCATGGAGAAGTGAAATAATATGACGGTATGTTATTTGATTCAAACTTATAAGAATCCCGAACAGATATACAGACTTGTTAGATTAATAAAAAATACAAGTTCCAATTGTTTTATACTTGTAAGTCATAACTTTAATAGTTGTAGCTTGAATACCAGCTTGTTTAAAAAACTAAAGAATGTAGAAGTTATTCCTAATAATGGAGTTATGATGGGTAGCTTCGCTATAATTCAAGGTTTTTTTGATGCTATTGGCTGGCTATTAAGTAAAGAAATTAAATTTGATTGGCTGATAAATATTACTGGTCAAGATTATCCGACACAACCTCTTTACAAAATTGAAAATTTTTTATCTAAAACAAGTTACGATGGATTCATCGAGCATTTTGATGTATATTCCAATAAAAGCCCTTGGAGTAAAAAAATTGTAAATGCAAGATATTTATATCACTACAAGCATTTTCAGGAATATTTATCGCCTTGGCAGCGGTTGATGCTAAAACCAGTTAAGCATATTATTAATAATAGTCAGCCTTTTATTAGATTAGATTACTCTTATGGAATGACAATTGGAGTAAAAAATTTTTCCGATTTATTCAATAAAAATTTTACTTGCTATGGAGGTTCTTATTTTGCAACAATTTCTCAGCAATGTGCTAGATATTTATATTACTTTGCTAAAGAGAATCCCTACGTCTTAGATTATTATAAAAAGACCTATATTCCCGAAGAGTCTTTAATACAGACCATTTTACTAAACAGTAAAAAATTTCACTTATATAATAGTAATTTCCGCTATACTGATTTTATTAATAGCCGACACGGGCACCCCCATATACTGACTAGTAAAGATTATCCTTTGATAACAAAAGATAATATTCATTTTGCAAGAAAGTTTGATATGAATGTGGATAGCACAATTTTAGACAAACTCGACGAAAGAATATTTTCACATGGAAAAATAGATATACCTTCTGTTGAATTTGCAAGTGAAAAGAATAATAGCGTGGAATCAGTAAAAACATAAATTTTCACTTGTCATTGTTAATTGTCACTGAAATAATCTCCTCTTTACCGAGCAGGTAAAGGGGTTAAGGTTCTACTTGGAGCTAGGTTTATTGGTTTGGAGAAAGACTTTCTTTAACGGTATTCTATTACAGTGGGCGCGGAAATAAATTACCTATATCAAAAGTTTGAAACCTTTATAAAATAATAATTTTGAATACCAGACTTTTAACTTCAACACAGCAATACTAGCTTAATTGCTCTGGTTACTTGATTCACTAAGAAGTTGTCACCAAAAAATAAACAGGATGCAAGCCGCCGGATTTATTCGTGTTAATAAAAAAAATTTTCAATGCCAGGTACCTCGATTTATACTGTGAGTATTTGATAACTGATAACTGAAATGACTCTTCCCTAAAAATTCCCGGATATCACTTATATTTAGGCTTCCAGTAAGATTCGCGATCAAAAATTTAAACTATCAATGAGAGGAAAAAAAATGAAAATTTGTTACTTGATTATGAGTCATAAAGATCCAGAACAAATTTATCGCCTTATTCGCACGATCAAAAGATTGAACCCTAACTCTCATATTCTGTTAAGTCATGATTCGATAAATTGTACTTTAGATATATCAATGTTACAAACATTTTCTGGAGTTGATGTTCAATATACAACAGCAGAAAGAGGAGATTTTTCTCTTATTTATAAATATTTTTCGGCGATTAAATACTTATTTAGTAATAAAATAGATTTTGATTGGCTGATAACTCTTTCTGGTCAAGATTATCCAACTCAGCCTCTTTCAGAACTGGAGTATTTGCTATCTACAACGGAATACGACGGTTTTTTACAATATTTTAAAGTTTTTTCCCCAGAAAGTCCTTGGAGTATTAGAGAAGGCTCTCAGAGATATTTATATCAATATAAAAGAATGTTTTCATCTTTACCTAACTGGATAATATCAATAGTAAAGGCGATCAAAATCGTAAATTATTTGCAACCTTTTATCAGAATTCATTCTTCATATGGGTTAAGAATTGGCTTAAAACTAAAGTCTATATTTAATAATAATTTCCAATGCTATGGAGGTTATTTCTTATCTATTCTATCTAAAGAATGTGTTGAATACTTAGATTATTTTTATCACAATAAATCCCGTGTGGTTAAATATTATAAATCTGTATTACAACCCGAAGAAAGTTTCATTCAAACTGCTTTAGTGAATAGTAAAAAATTCAAATTATATAATGAATGCAAACACTATTTTGATTTTTCTAAAACTAGTCATGGGCATCCTGCAATATTAACAGAAAAAAATTATACTGCTATGACACAAAGAAAATATTATTTCGCCCGCAAGTTTGATGTAAACGTAAATTCTAAGATTTTAGATATTTTAGACCAAGAATGTTTTACCAAAACAAAAATTAAGTAGTACATCTGTGAATCTTCACTTTATCAATGTTAATACTATTAATTGTTGCGGGTGAAGGGTTTACTTTTATCTGAATTTAGTGCTGTATGGTGATTGTTTAAACTTAATTAAGTTGTCTATACCATTATCAGAATTAACCATTAATCAGTAGGTCAATTGTAATGCCTAAAATATCAGTTGTTATCCCAGCTTATAACTCTCAACGCACAATCCTAGAAACAATCGATTCAGTTTTACAACAAACTTTTTCCGATTTCGAGTTAATAGTTATTAATGATGGATCAACAGATAGAACTTTAGAATTATTAGAAACTGTACAAGATACAAGATTAAAAGTTTATTCTTATCCAAATGGAGGTTTACCAACAGCCAGAAATCGCGGAATCAATCGTGCCACAGGAGAATTTATTTCTTTTATCGACGCTGATGATATATGGACACGTGATAAATTAGAACTGCAACTGAAAGCTTTACAAAAAAATCCACGAGCAGGAGTTGCATATAGTTGGACAACTTGTATGGGTAATAATGGCAATTCATTTCACCCTGGTGTTACTGAAAGTGTTCAGGGTAATGTTTATGCAAATTTATTAGTTGGTAACATTATCGGCAGCGGTTCAAATGTTTTAATTCGTACAGAAGCGATTGAATCGGTAGGTTATTTTGATGAAAGTTTGAAATCGGCAGAAGATTGGGATTATTGGTTACGATTAGCACCAAAATGGGATTTTGTAGTTGTTCCCAAACCTCAAATTCTTTATCGATTATCTTCGGGGGCTATGTCAAGTAAACTTGATGTCATGGAAAAATATCAAACCTTGGTACTCAAAAGAGCATTTGAATCAGCACCACCTGAACTACAATACTTAAAGAATCAGGGTTTTGCTTATATTTATTTGTTCATGACGCGACTTTGCTTATCTCGAATAAATAATCAGAAAGTTGTAGGGCAAGCTGCTAAAAAATTATGGAAAGCTATTCGTCTTTATCCTCAAATATTATTGGGAAAAGAAGCTCAAATTCTATCAATCAAGCTACTTGTATTAGGAATTATTTCTCCAAAGTTTGCTGCTGCGATTTTAAATAAAATGAGCATCCTTCGTAAAAGAACGGATCCTAGATTAAAAACTAAATCTGTCAGCAGTTAGGTATTATAGAGACGTAGCATTTGCTGACAGGCATGGGCGTAGCTACGTCTCTAAAGAATTGAATATTTAGAAGTTATAACTGATATAAGAGGATGTTTAAAAAGTATAGTTTTTAAAGCAATTCTCGGATTATCCCTCCTTCCCCCCTTTATAAAGGGTAGTTGAAGTCTCTCTTTTCTTTTTTAAGGGGAATTTAAAACGCAATTTTCGATCCCCCCTCTCCCCACTTATAAAGGGGGGTAACGGCTCCCCCTTTATTAAGGGGGATTTAGGGGAAACTAAAAATTTTTAAGCTATATTAATCCGTTTCCAAATATCTTCTAATACTATGATAAAAACATTAAAATTCTCTGGTTATAAATAATTTATTAGTTGAACTCAGGGCTAATAAAAGATTTACTCAAAGTGAATTCTGGTAGTATTTATTTGCTGCCAGTTTTTTTGTAATTAAACTGTGATTTACCATCATGAACCAAGAATCAATGAATAAAAAAGTATCTGTAATTGTTCCGTTATATAATGCCGAAAAATATATCGCTAGAACCATCAAATCCATTTTGAATCAAACATATGAAAATCTAGAAGTTATAATCGTCGATGATGAATCCCCTGATAATAGCGTCAAAGTCTGTCAGCAGTTTAATGACTCCAGAATTAAAATTATTCATCAAAAGAATCGAGGATTACCTGGTGCAAGAAACACTGGTATTCGCCATGCTGAAGGTGAATATATTGCTTTTATCGATGCTGATGATATTTGGCTACCAGAAAAGTTAGAAAAGCACATTATCCATTTGGAAAATAATCCTGATGTCGGGGTAAGTTTTAGTCGTTCTGCCTTTATTGATGAAAACGATAAACCTTTAGGTATCTTTCAAATTACCAAGCTTGAAGATATTACTCCCCTGGATATTCTTTGTCGGAGTCCAATTGGAAATGGTTCCGCAGGAGTTTTCAAAAAAGCTGTCTTTGAAGATATAAAATATCAAGATAATCTCTACGGTTATGTTGAAGATTATTATTTTGATGATACCTTTACCCTGTCTGAAGATATTGAATGTTGGGTCAGAATTGCTATTAAAACTAAGTGGAAATTTGCTGGTATTGCTGAACCATTAACTCAATATAGAGTCAATTCTCAAGGATTATCAACTAACCTCAAAGCTATGTTAGATTTTAGAGAAAAGGTGTTTGAAAAAACTGCATCTTATGCACCAGAGGAAATGGCACGCTGGCTAAAACCTGCTAGGGCTTATCATTATAGATATATCGCCAGGAGAGCAATTACTATCAACAAAGGATTTTTATCTTTAAAACTGATGTTTCGTGCTATCGTACTTAATTATTGGCAGATTATTATAGAAGATTTTCAACGTACTTTTGAAACTATCGCCGCTGCTTGTCTACTTTGTCTAGTACCAAAACCCCTGTACGAAAACATTAAGGCGATCGCCATCAAGTTTACAGGATTTTTACAACAAAAAAGTATCAATCAAGATACCGCTCGACAAGCATCATAAATCAACCAATATCAATTGGAAATATGTGATGTATTCCGATTTTATTTACTACATTTTAGATTTTGAATTGAATTTAATTTAATTTAATTGAATTTAATTGAATTTAATCGAATTTAATTGAATCAGTTAAAATACAAAATCTCAAAAATCTCTCCCGCGATGGACATGTTCCTGGAAAAATTTTCCAGTGAATCTAAAATATCAAATCCCAAACAGATTGAGCTATCAATATTTACGGAGAAATAAAAATGCAAATGCTACTAGCAAATCCCAAATACACCGTTATTAAACCTCAAGCTTCTATTACCGCTGCAAATGCATATTTATTTGAACGACAATTAACAACAGTATTAAAGGAAAACACCCATTCCAAATTATTGATTGATTTGGAACAAGTTGAATTTTTAGATAGTGCTGGATTAATGGCGTTGATTTCTAGTTGTAAATTAGCTAAAAATTTGGGAGCGCCCTTTAGTATTTGTTCTATGTCGCCTTCCGTGAGAATCATCATTGAACTAACTCAACTCGATCACATATTTGAGATATTAGAATCCCAACCCCAAGACATAGAAACGCTTTAATGAAAGTATTTCACTCTTGATTAAAACAATGCGTTTTCTCAATTTATTGCCGAGTCGTCAGAGTAAAATATTTGGCATTGCCTTTATCGCTCTATTAGCTACACTTTTCTTGCAATTTTCCTTTAATTCAAATAAAACTGTTCCTAACATTTCTCAACAAGTCAATGTCCGATTACCTCGATATCAACAATACCCTTCTTTAGGTAAAAAGAATGTCGCAATCGGTGGCGGAGGTTATGTAACAGGAATCTATTTTCATCCTAAAGAGCGTAATTTAATTTACATAAAAACCGATGTTGGCGGTTTTTATCGCTGGGATGCTGCTAATTCAAGCTGGATTCCCTTAAACGAACAATTTACTCTGGCTCAGAGCAATTATTACGGAGGAGAAGCTTTAGCCCTTGACCCGAAAGACCCTAATATTGTATACATTGCCGTAGGTAAATATACTGCTAATTGGTGGCAGCATCAAGGAACGATTTTCAAATCCGACGACAAGGGAAATACTTGGACTAAGCTAAATCTGGACTTGAAAATGGGTGGCAATGAAGATCAAAGATGGACAGGGGAAAGATTAGCCGTTAATCCTTTTGATACTCAAAATCTGTTTTTTGGTTCGCGCCAAGATGGGTTATGGAAGTCAAATAATGGTGGTAAAACTTGGGTGGAGGTAACATCATTTCCCCCACTTAAAGACGATATTGGTATTAACGCTATTACTTTCGATAAACGCAAACCAGGCACTATTTATGCCCTCGCCCATAAAAAGGGAATATATAAATCCATTGACACCGGTAAAACTTGGGAGTATTTACCAGGAAGTCCTACCGAAGTCAACCGTATTGCCCTAGGGGAACAAAATGTTTTATACGTAACCCACAGCCAGGGCGTTAGTAAATATGCCAAAGGAACTTGGAAAGATATCACACCCAGGGGAAATAAAATACCTTTCAATGCGATCGCGATTAACCCAAGAAATGGAAATGATGTCTTAGTTGCGACTTTTAGCAATCTATCCACGGAAATATTCCATTCTTTTAACGGTGGAAGTAAATGGATTGAACAAAAACGCCAAGCTAATAATACCGTTTCTTGGTGGTCTAAATATATGAAGTCCAATCCTTCCATAGCCGCCATCGAATTCTCACCTTGGAATACAAATAGGGTTTGGTTAACAGATTGGTACGGCATATGGCGCACTGAAAATATTAATCGCAATCGGGTTGTGTGGACAAATTATCAACAAGGGCATGAAGAAGTTGTCACCTTTACCTTAGTTTCTACGCCTTCCGGAGCATTAATCAGCGGTTTAGCAGATGTTGAAGGATTTTACCACGACAGGGGATTAACTGCTTATCCATCGAAAATGTTGAGTAGCAAACCCCATGAATTTCAAGACACTTACAGCATTGCTTATTGCGAAAAAAATCCATTAAAAATGGTGCGTGTCGGGGGGAATCGTCATAACAATACTTATAGCGGCGCGACTTCTAACGACGGTGGTAAAACTTGGAAGCAATTTCCTTCATTTCCCAAGAATCACATAGCAACGCGAGTTGCCATCTCTGCAACCAATCCCAACTTATTCCTTGTCACCCTCAGCGGTAGTCAACCTCTAAGAACAACAAATGGCGGTGCTTCATGGCTTCCGGTTTCCGGCTTACCCGATGGTTTCAACGGTACGTGGAATTGGACACAACCTTTTGTTGCAGACAAAGTTGATGGCGATCGCTTTTATTATTATGCCCATGGAAAAGTTTACCGCAGCACCAACGGTGGCGAATCTTTTCAAGTGGTTTCTACATCATTACCCGATGCAGATTGGCACTCTTTAAAAACCACATCGGGAGTTAAAGGTGAATTATGGCTGAGTCTCGATAAAAAAGGACTTTACCATTCAATTGACGGAGGTGAGAATTTTTCTCGAATTCCCGGAGTTAACAGAGCATATTTGATTGCATTAGGCAAGCCCAAAATTGGAAAAAAAGGCAACACATTGTATTTATACGGAGAAATTGCCAACCTTGGTAAAGGTATTTTTCGTTCTTTAAATAACGGAAAAATTTGGCAAAGAATAAGCGATAAAAACAAACCTATTGGTAACGATCCTAATGTGATGGAAGCTAGTTCCACAGAGTATGGTTTAGTTTTTATTGGTACTAACGGACGGGGAATTTACTACGGTAAATAGTTCAATCATTTTCATTTTCAATTATTTAAGATTAGTCGGCATTTTGTAAAAAGAATGACAACAAATAATATCTACCCAAACAAGTTTGATGAAATAGAAATACTTGGCACTAAATTTCATAAAGTCCGAGTCAAAGAGTTAATCAATTTCATCGTGAAATCGGCAATAATTGACAAAAAAACCATAGTAGGAAACGTCAATGTTAGGGCAATGAATTTTGCCTGTGAAATGTCTTGGTACAAAGAATTCATTAACAGGTCAGATTTAGTATTCTGTGATGGATTTGGCGTACTATTAGGAGCAAAAATGTGCGGCTGCGGTCTAAAATCAGAACATCGCATGACATGTCCTGACTATATCGAAAACTTAGCTGCTTCTTGCGAACGAGAGAATGTTTCCTTGTATTTGCTTGCAGGTAAACCAGGTGTTGTTGATAAAGCAATCGCCAAATTAAAAGTCGTTGCCCCTAATTTGAAAATAAAAGGACATCACGGCTACTTTCACAAAACCGGAATAGAAAATCAATATGTTATCGATGAAATCAATGAATTCAAGCCAGATGTATTATACGTTGGCTTCGGAATGCCATTGCAAGAACGTTGGATTATTGATAATTTCGATCAAATAAATGCCAAAGTTTTTCTACCCCTTGGTGCCTGCTTAGATTTTTATACAGGTGCAGTATATCGTGGCCCCCGTTGGATGACTAATCGCGGATTAGAATGGTTATCCCGATTATTTACCGAACCAAAACGATTGTGGCAACGTTATTTTGTGGGAAATCCACTGTTTTTCTACCGTCTTCTAAAAGAACGATTTACAAAACCTTTCACTAAACGCAATCGGACATCATCACAGTATTAGAACAAACCAAGATTTTCTTGTTAATTAAAGTCGCAACAGTAGCAAGACTAATTACTCAAGTCAATTTTGCGATCGAAGCAATATTCATCATTGGTAAATATAGTAGTTTTCGGTTGAAAAAAATCTTGATGGGCATCCTGCTGAAATCTTGTAGTAAAAATAATACGTAAATACTACATATTATGTGTTGCTTAAGGGTAAAAACCGCTATATTCATACAATTTTGCTACCACTGATACACAAATTTACCTCTATTAATTGGGTAAAAAATTGATGTATCAAAACCCATTAATTAACAACAAAGCAACAAAGAATATCAATACAGGTGTAATACCAATTATGACTTATCGTTCTTTTCCAGTAGTAAATTTTCAACCCGACTTAAGGAGTGCAAAAGGCACAAATTTAAGAAAGGGAATCACAATCAGAATTTTAAGAGTAGTAACCCTTGTTTTACTAGATATTATTGCTCTAAGTTTTGCATGGAGATTAGCAATAAATTTTGGAACATTCTTAGAATCTCCTTGGACAGAAAAACCATCATTTATCCTACTAAATCTCATAGTTGGAATTGGGATGATTGCCACCAAAGGATTATATTCACCCGGTGTCTATCGTCGTAATTATACCGCCTTAATCAAAGCAGTTACCCTCTCAGCAATTTTTCTACTATTAATTGCTTTTTTCTACGAACCAGATGATTATCTATCCCGTTCTAGTTTTTTACTATTTTGGTTATTGTCGGTAACTTTTACCTGTGCGGGGCGGTTAATTTTTGACTTTTCAACTAAACTATTGCGTAAAAAAGGAGCAATTCGTTATCCCATTTTTGTAATAACCGATCGTCAAGAGCAAGACGATCATATGAGGATAATTCAGAATGAAAATTGTTATACCGTAGAAGGTATTGCTGATTCTAAATGTCTGGATAAAGTAAATCGAGAAGCAACCTTTGAACTTCTTCGCCAACAAGGTATAGTAGAGGCTTTTGTATCCTGGAACGCAATTAAAAATCGTCTGTATGTTTGCTGGCATTTCCAAACTGCTGGAATCACTTTACGTATACTGCCAACAAACGATCATATTCATCATCCCAAATCTATATTTTGGACAATCGGTAACGTTCCTTGTTTAACAATTCCAGCACCAATTCTTGCAGGTAGCGATTTTTGGATTAAACGCTGTTTTGACCTTTGTGCTTCGATTATTTTATTAACTCTTTTCTCACCTTTGTATCTAACAATTGCCTTACTTATTAAATTGGATTCTCCTGGTCCAATTTTCTTTAGGCAAGAGCGAGTTGGTTTACATTGTAAGAAATTTAAGATTTGGAAATTCCGCACAATGGTAACAAATGCGGAAAAATTACAAGCGGCTTTGGAAGCTAAAAATGAAATAAAAGATGGGGTTCTTTTCAAAATGAAAGATGATCCTCGTATCACCCGAATTGGTAAATATCTTCGCCTTTATAGCTTAGATGAATTACCACAATTATTTAATGTTTTAGTCGGAGATATGAGTTTAGTTGGCCCTCGTCCCCTTCCGAATAGAGATGTTGAAAAATTTCAAAAACCCCACTTTATTCGACAAGAAGTTTTACCAGGGATTACTGGTTTGTGGCAAGTTTCCGGTCGCTCCGATATCGAAAAATTTGAAGATGCGGTAAAATTAGATATTACCTACATTGAAAACTGGTCTATCTTATTAGATTTAAGAATTTTATTCCAAACTGTAGGGGTTGTTTTGAAAAAGACGGGAGCTTATTAATTTAGTCTTTATTCTCCCTTTAACAGACATTTTAAGAGACGTTGCATTGTAACGTCTCTACATTAAAATCCGACTATAGTTTAAATAAATTTAAATAAAATTTCATTGACACAATGACCTGCGGAATTACTAATTCATAATTATGAATTATGAATTATGAATTATAAATTATAGTTATCAGGGTGCTTACTGATGGTAGATAATACTAACTTTAATAAAATATCTCTGAAAGAAAGATTGCTCACAACTTTTTTTGGAGGTATCCCAAATATTTTTCTGGGAAAAAAGTTGAGAAACTTAGTATATCGAAGCCTTTTAGGTCGTATAGGATTTGCAGTTAATATCCAACATTTTGTCGAATTAATTGGTACTCCTAACATTGAAATTGGCAATGAAGTAACACTTTTAAAAGGAGTTCAAATTAATGCTTTAGGACATCCAAATAATAAAGTACATATAAAAGACCGAGTTAGATTAGAACGTGGGGTTGATATTCGTTCGCTCTACGATACACATATCATTATTGATGAAAATGTGTATATCGGTCCTTATGTAATTATTAGTGGAACAGGGGATATTAAGATTGGTAAAAACTGCCTAATTGCACCCCATTGTGGAATATTTGCCAATAATCACATTTTTGATGACCCCACACTACCTATTGAACAACAAGGATTAACTGAATCGGGAATTGTAATTGAAGATGATTGTTGGTTAGGACATAACGTCACAGTATTAGATGGAGTGATCGTCGGAAAAGGAAGTATTATCGGTGCTGGTTCGGTTGTTAATCAAAACATTCCTCCATTTTCTATAGCAGTAGGTACACCTGCAAAAATTATCAGAAATCGTCTTGATAAACAAATTGATAAACAAACAACAAACTTCTCGTCACAACTGTCGCCGAAAGTGCAAATATAAGCAATAATAATCGGTTCTTATTGCTACTATTGGATAACTGAAAAAATCACGGCCATACAATTGTAAAGCAACTCTTATTAGATAGGCTTCTAGACAGAAAAAATGGGTGGTATAAATCACCACCCACTTGTTTTATAACATAAGTAGATTTGCGAAAAAACGGGAATGACCGTTCTTTTCAAACCTCTTACGCATCAATTTGGCATAAACATCTAAGTAGCCATCTACCATGCTCTTAACACTGAAATTATCTTCAACATGAGCACGACATACCCTTCTGTCTATTTCTCCCAAACGTTGAATAGCATTAACAAAATCATCAACGCTATCGCACAAGAAGCCCGTCTTACCATCTGCAATTACTTCTGGTACGGAACCCAGTGCCTTAGCAATTACTGGTGTTCCTGCAGCCATTGATTCTGTCATCACCAGTCCAAAAGGTTCCCGCCAAGTGATCGGAAATAACATGGCGATCGCACCACCCAAAAGTTGGTTTTTCTCGAAGTGGTTGGCTTCACCCAAATATTCTATGTGCTTGCCATCAATATGAGGCTTAACCTGGCTTTCATAATAGTCCACATCAACCCTATCGACCTTACCAGCTATCTTTAGAGGTACACCAGATTTCTGAGCAATTTCGATGGCGATGTGAGTTCCTTTTTCCGGAGAAATTCGCCCTAAAAATGCCAGGTAGGGAGTAGAATCCGGTTGAGCAAAGAAACGATGGCTTTCGGTATCGATACCGTTATACACCGTTGCCGCATAATTTAACTCTTTAAATGGTTCGCGTTGAGCATTTGAAATGCTTACATATGGCTGCTCAGATGCTTCTGCGAAAACCTTTTTAGTGTCTGTATTGAAAGCACCATGTAGGGTATGTACCGTTGGAGTTTCAACAAAACTAGCGTGAAAAAGAGAACTGTAGCCAACGTGAGAGTGAATTACATCGAAGTTGTCAGCCTGCTTGTAAACTCGACTTAATTGCAAGGCTTCATAAGCAGTGTATTCAGATATAGAAGGTTCTAAACGAAAAGCGCGAGGATAAACAGACTCTAACTTAGCCAAAGTTATCGAGTCTCCCGAAGCGAACAAAGTCACTTCATGTCCTCGTCGGACTAATTCATCGGTCAACAATCCTACGACCAACTCAACACCACCATAACCAGGGGGAGGAACTCTCTCCCACAGTGGAGCAACTTGAGCTATTCGCATATAAATCTCCTAAAGTTTTTGTAATCAACTGTAACGAAGCGTGTCAGATATACCTACTACCCCAGGATAGAAATTAATATTCATCCTAAGACTTACAAAACATACTAAACATTTTCAAGAAAGCATATCTAGACTATTTTGATTTCAGTTGTTGAACATAGCATTGTTGGACGAGAAGTTTAATTAATCAAACACAGCCTTGACGGGTGAACCCTGATGTACCTTTAATCGAGTTGGCTTTTCGTCTAGCTTTGATGATCCCTCTAAAGTGTTTCCGCATACAATTCTCCTTGATTATACTCGAAAATCTTCAAAAAGTTTTGCTAGTTTCATTACATTATTCTTCTAAAGCTCCCTATAAGCATCATACAAGATTTTTCCATTTTCATTTTTAATCTAATTATGAGAAACTTTTATGTAAATAGATGTAAATACTACAAATACAGTAGTATTAACCACACCACGATAAATTTAATATAAATTTAATATTTTCTTTTTTTTAAATCCATGAGACTTAATCAAAATTGTCGTAAATGTTCTTGCAAAGCTTTTAAGGTTGATTGCAGATGTCAACTTGCGAACAACACTAATCAACTTTATGGCAATTTAACAACTTCATAAATAAAAAATACCTATTGATATTTCTAATCATAAACATTATTTTCATATATTATTTTTATACAAAATCTTTTTGAGAACCTCTGAAAAAAATTAAAATATGGGATATAAAATTATTTTATATAAAAAAAAATTATAAATTAATAGTCAATAAATAGTATCTCAATTTATATTTTTGATTGCAAAAAAAACCCGCAGAAAGCGGGTATTAACACAACAAAACTATGAACTATGAAAAACTATTTATTCATAATCAAAAATTAATTTCTGCTCTGGTTTTTACAATGACCACGATTGATCGCAAGAATTATTTTGATTAACTTGATAAAAACATCCTTCGTATTACATACTAAAGATAACATAAATTTAGTTACATTTGTTACAGATTTATTTAGTCAAATGAATTAATGATTGCTTCCATGTCCGATAAGTCACCCTCACAACAGCTTTTAACATTACTTAGTGATTTTGGGATTAGCGATGAGTACGTCGCTGTAATCAAAGGTGTAATTGCTCAAATAAACCCAATGTTGAGAGTAGTTGACATAACTCATAAAATTCCACCACAAAACATCGCCGCAGCCAGATTTTGTTTAATGAATGCGGTACCTTATTTTCCCGTGGGTACAGTGCACGTAGCTGTAGTAGATCCGGGAGTGGGGGGAAAGCGCAGAGCAGTGGCTGTAGAATTAGCGCAAGGTTTTTTGGTTGCTCCAGATAATGGATTACTTAGTGGGGTATTGAGTCAAAATAGAGCGATCGCCGCAGTAGAATTAACAAATTCCGATTATTGGCGCACATCTGAACCCAGCAGTACTTTTCACGGTAGAGATATTTTTGCACCGGTGGGAGCGCATCTAGCGTCGGGCGTATCTTTACAACAATTGGGACCAGAAATAGATCCAGAAACTTTAGTAACCCTTAATTTACCCGAATGCAGTCAAAAAAATGATATGATTATAGGTTGTATTCAATATATAGACCATTTCGGAAATTTAGTAACCAACATTCCCGAAAATTATGTGCAAGGCAAAAATTGGAGTGTAGAGATAAAAGGAAATATTATAAAAGCTCTCGAAACTTATTCAGATGTAAAAATTGGAGAATTGATTGCACTAGTTGGTAGTCACGGTTGGGTGGAAATTGCCGTGAATAGCTCAAATGCACAGCTCGAATTAAGTGTAAAGTTAGGGGAATTAGTAGAAATTAGTTAACTATTCTTCTTTGAACTTTTTTCCATTAAAAAACCCAAGCAATCTTGCCTGAGTCGTGACGTACTCCTACGCTTCAACAAATTGTAAGTGTGGGCTTGCACGCTCCTCCTCGTAACGAGCACGAAGTTAACCCTTACTAAAGCCGAGTCACTTCGTGTTCAGCTTACTGACTCGGCTTTAGTAACGCTAAGCGTCTGAGAAGGAGATACTTTATTTACCACACGGGATGCCCCTGTGCGCCGGGTTTTAATTAATTCCTTGTTTAATCTGTAGGCTGCATTACTGCATTTAATTGGATTTCACCCACATCTTGCATTTAACCACAGTTCTTGCCTGTCGAAGCTTCAAACATCCTCTATAGCCCTGAGAGCGGAGTAATATTTCCTTTCAACTCATCATATGAGCAAACGAATGCCCCTACTATTTAACAGCACTTACTAGTGTTCATCAGCTCTATATCTCCTAGCTGAAGGCAAGGAGTTATGAGCCGGATGATATTTGATAAATTAACAGCTAATCGTGATATATCCTACACTTATCTATAAGTAAAAATGCGAGGCTTCCCACAGATAAAACTAAATCAATAAAACTTAGTAGCGGTTGCGGAAATTGTTACCTCTACGATTTCCACCACCAAAGGAACCTCTTTCTTCTCTGGGTCTAGCTTTATTTACTTTAAGGTCCCGTCCCATCCATTCAGCGCCATCGAGGGCTTCAATAGCTGCTTCTTCTTCAGTGTCAGAACTCATTTCCACAAAACCAAAGCCCCGCACGCGACCAGTTTCGCGGTCAGTCGGAATTTGAACACGTCTTACAGTGCCATATTCTGCAAAAACGGCATTCAAATTTTCCTCTGTTACATCGTAAGAAAGATTACCTACGTAAATTGACATGGATTCTCTCCGAAATCATGAGTGTGTAGAGATTTACATTTCGGAGATAAGTCTGTGAATACTAAAAACAAACGCTGTCTACCGAATTTATTCTCCTTGGCAAGTATAACATAACGGGTCAAGTAATGGGGAGAGAATTATTCTTCTCTCCTAGCTAGTAACTTGGGCTAATAGTAAATTTGTATTGAATAACTAGTAAATGTTAAATGACTAAATAATTATATTTTATACAACCTTGCAAGTGTCCTCCCAACCAAGCCAAGTCTAATAACCATCTTACAAAGCTTTCTTTATCCCGGACTTTAACTATAAATTTCAAAGGAAGAATTGCAGCATCTTTGAAGAAATTCCGCCATTTCATTAATTTTGGCATACCCATTTTTTGATGTTTTTGATGCAGTAAAATATCGTAACAAGCTAATCTCCAACATCTACGGTACATACCTTTAATAGTGTTGCGAAATCGAAAATTAATTACTGCCTTTGATGCGGATTCGAGTTTGATGCCTGTTTTTTGTATTCTCCAGCAGTAATCGACATCTTGAAGTAACAGCATTGTTTGATCAAAACCACCTACTGCATTATGAATCGAACGTTTAACCCCAAGGTTATTACCTGCGGCATAAGGAAAATAGATGTAATCTTTGACTCCGTTTGCCTCTCTTAATCCGCAGCAATTTGTTACCCAGGGTTCGTTTAGTTTTGAATAATCGCTACAACCAGCTACAAAGTCATGTTTAGAAAGTGCTTCGATCATTGCTGCTACCCATCCTGAAGTGACTTCATCATCAGCATCGCAAAATGCTAAATTTTCAGATAAAGCTACACTTGCACCTACATTCCTAGCATGGGCTGCACCTTTGGTGGCTGATGCATCAGCTATACGTAGGTTAGGTAGATTTTGCTGATATTGTTTTACAATTTCTAAAGTTTCATCTGTTGAACCATTGTCAGCAATAATAATTTCCCAAGGTTGAGAACATTGCTGTTTGCTTAAAGCATCTAATTGAATCGCAATCGTATCAGCTGCGTTAAAGCATGGAATTACAACAGTTAATTTCATAGAAAAAATCTAATTTTTGTTGATTAATTTCATTCCCAACATCTTACTAATTTTCAAATTTTTTTTTTGTTTTTATTTGAGCTTTTTTATGGTCAAAATTAGCACTAGAACATGAAAATGATTAATAGTAACAAAACAAGATTTTTTAGTTATTTTATAACTTACGATAAAAACCTGTTAATAATTTTTAATTAATGGTGAACTTATTGTAAAGATAGTTCAGTATAAATATAAAGCAGGACTTCAAAAACTATTACCATTATGGTAATAATAAATGGTTTTTAAACTGCTAATTGAAAATCCAGGGTATTGTCAACGATCCCCGGCTTTAGCCTAGGAGCTTCCAGACTTGTTCCGGAGGCTCTAGTTGACCAGACTCAGTACCTTATTGGTACTACGTTTAGAGTAAGAGTTAAAGTTCATACCCTGCGTAATGCGTGAAGCTTCGCTGGTGCCGGAGGCAATCGCGGCGTTCCCTGCTCTATAACTGCGTGGTTAAATAGGTTTATGGGTTAAGCCAGTGCCACTCAGATAGTTACCGGCTCTAAACATTGTCGAGGCTAACTTTACCGCCGTTGCGGGTTAATCACCCAAGGAAAAGTACACGGTACGCCCACTGTACCGTTGTGCTTTTCCTCTCAGGTTTGGAAAACCTGAGTTTCCAAGCTACTCACATTTCTTATGAAAGATAATCAGTTCAATCTAACCACATCCGATGTAAGCGTTGCCGAAAGTAAATCGCTAACTTCAGAACAGTATCGTAAAAAAATGCAGCGACGTAAACAAGTGCAAGATCAAAGAATTGCAGACGCTTCTCTGGAAAAAGGTTTAATTATTGTCAATACTGGTAATGGTAAGGGAAAAACAACAGCATCTTTGGGAATGGTGCTGCGTTCTCTCGGACACGGATATAAAGTGGCGATAATTCAATTTATCAAAGGAGCGTGGGAACCTTCCGAAAAAAAAGCATTTAGTGTTTGGAAGGAAAATGGACAGTTAGTATTCCACGCCATGGGTGAGGGATTCACTTGGGAAACTCAAGATCGCGATCGCGATCTTGAAAAAGCTCAAGCAGCTTGGGATAAAGGATTGGAATATATCCGCAATCCAGAATATAAGCTGGTACTCTTGGATGAAATCAATATCGCGATCAAACTCGGTTACTTAAGAGTTGAAGAGGTTTTGGCTGGATTGGAACAAAAACCGGAAAGAAATCATGTAATACTAACGGGTAGAGGCGCACCTCAATCTTTAATAGAAGGAGCCGATCTAGTTACCGAAATGAACTTAATTAAACATCCTTTCCGCGATCAAGCTGTAAAAGCACAGCCTGGTATCGAATATTAGTTATTAGTTATTAGTTATTAGTTATTAGTTATCAGTTAATAACTAATAGCTTTACAGGCTTTCAAAATACGCCGTTCGTTATTACCAACATTATCAAGCTGATAATAATCTTCTAACGTAACTGAATAGGCGTAGTTTGTTAATTGAGAATTACTTACTTTCGATAACCTACCCGTTGAAGCTACTTGATTTAAGTTAATATCACCAGCATAACCCTTAACACTCATAGCTATTTGTCCAGACTTATCAAGAGTCCCTTGGAAGCAATTAAACTCGGAAGCGAGCATATACATTCCACCAACAACTTTACCACCTCGTTTTTCAAAGACAATATATCCTGTACCAAATTGTCCTGCTTGCGGCAAACTTCCATAAAGAAATACACCATCATCCTTGGGGAAATTTTTTCTCAATATCCCTCCTTTGATAGATGCTTTATTTTTAATAGTTCTTGTTTTATTTGTAGATGCACTTGTCTTATCTTGTGCTAGTTCATTAGAATCAGAAGAAGTATTTCGCTGCATCCAAATATAAGTCTCACCAGGAGATACGCGATTGGGAGATACAGATTGCGATTGAGAAGACGAACTATTTAATACTCTTCGCAACCGGGCTTCCTTAGAAATTGACTTGGAACTAACCTCAAAATTTTTTTCCATCCAAGTATAGCGCGGTGCTTGTTCCTTCAAAGCAATTGAATTGGAAGTTGCTTGTAGGCGAGTCATTTGTTTGGATAAAACTGGTTGAGCGCGTTGTCCAATAGCACCAATAGCTATAACTAACCCCAATAAAGGAACTGCAATACAAAAAGGTGGAATAAGTTTTTTAGTATGTTTAAGCACCCAATTTCTCCTATAATTAACTTCTTATCTCTCCGTCAGATGTCTGATCAATTACTAAGTAAATGAATTTAATCCTGCTATTAAAAGATTAGTTTATATTGTTCGGTAAAAAAAAACCTTAGTTATTGAAAATTTTGTTTAATTTTTAAATGTTCACCTTACACTAACACTGCCATAATGATTTGAACTTCATTCTAACGGTTGACTCGAAAGTATGAATTCTGAGATAATTAGGTTTTTTTCAAACAATTAATCAGTAATTAAACTTTTTAACTTTTGTCATCTTTCTATTTATATATTTTAATTTGCAACAATTTATCAAAGTGATTGACACTTTACGGAAGGTAACTTAGTGACTGCAATATTTTCAAGAACCATAGAAGCCTACAAATAGTTTTTTGATAGTTTAGAAAGATTTATAATTAATCATCTATATTTGAAAATATAAAAGATATTAATGTATCTAAAAATACAGATGCTTCCTTCCAAATTTATAAGTACAATTACATTCAAAAAAAATACCTCCCTTTAAGGGAGGCTCATTGGTTAAGAATAGAAATATATCAAACTATTAACTCGCGACATATTCCTTAACATTGCCGCGACGACGACGTAGATGAGCAAGTGCTTGATGTTCTAATTGACGAACTCTTTCGCGACTGAGACTCAAACGTTCTCCAACTTTGGCTAAGGACATTTCATTACCATCATTTAATCCAAAGCGTAAAGTCAACACTTCCCGTTGTTGAGGAGTAAGTTCTGCTAATAAATTATTCAAGTCTTGGCGCAAGAACTCCTGAGTTGTATAATATTCTGGTGAAGGACCATCATCTTCAAGCATTTCTTGTAATTCGGTGTCTTGATTGTCACCAACTCGCACATCCAAAGAAACTGGTTGACGTGCCATATTCAAGTACTCGCGAATCTGTGCCGGTTCCAAATCCAACTCCTTGGCAATTTCTGTTGGAGATGGCGATCGCCCTAATTTCTGAGCAAGTTCGCGCTGTACTTTCTTAATTTTGTTCAGCTTCTCAGTAATGTGAATTGGTAAGCGAATAGTACGCCCTTGCTGCGCGATCGCACGAGTAATCGCTTGACGAATCCACCAGTAAGCATAAGTAGAGAACTTGTAACCACGAGTAGGGTCAAATTTTTCTACACCCCGCTCTAATCCTAAAGCTCCTTCCTGAATTAAATCCAGAAACTCCATATTTCGCTTCTGATACTTCTTGGCGATCGCAACAACTAAACGCAAGTTAGCTTCAATCATCTTTTGCTTAGCGCGTTTACCTTCCAAAACCGTCTTTTTCAATTGTGTTTCGGATAAATCAACTAGCTGTGTCCACTCTTGTAAGCTAATTTCGCGCCCCAACTTTTTGGAAGCAGCTGCTTTCGCTTCGACAAGCTTCATCATTTGTTGCACCTGCTTTCCGAAAACAATTTCTTGCTCGCGGGTAAGCAAAGGTACTCTACCAATCTCGCGCAGATAGGTTCGCACCATATCAGCAGTAAACTTGGTATTGTTTTGTTCAGTTACAGTGTTTTCGATGGGCATTGGTGCGCTTTCCTCTACTCCGTAAATACGATGAGTATTTAATTACTAGGGAAGGTGCGGAAAATATATATTAGTTGTGGAAATACCTTCTGTCAATCTCAGTTGTTATACAGAGACTTTACAGAGGGCGAATCTTCCCCATCAGTTCCTCTGCCTCCCCCAATTTATCAATCCCCTAGAAGTAAACTTTTATGGTTTAACTATTTATCTGTTTTTCAGGGTCGCTAATGGCGACAACAAAAATATGAAGTCAGTATGAGTTTTACTTAATCTAATATTACGACAAATTTTATCGATAGTAAAGAGCTTTAAATAAAACTTTCCATTATAATGCATTACATGTTTGTTTGCCAAAAAAGAGAACTATGATCCTTTTTAATTACCCGCCATATATTTATAGTGACGTGAAAAAAGCCAATCCGGTTCTCCGCAAATAGCCGGATAACCGAACTTAAGGAGATTTGTCATGGGTGGATGTTACTAAATAGATATATTTCGGAATTGGTAATTGTGAATTTGTAGTTAATCAATTGAGGTTTATTCAGTATTTTTGCTGTTTCAAGCTAAATGCGGCTCTATCTGAAGGCTGGTTTTGCAGGTGGAAATGCGATTCTAATACAATGTATCGTTTGCTTAAACCAGTCCCGATTAAGGCTTACCCTGCATTCACCGATTAGGTCAACATTACAGATAAAAACGAATAATATCAAAGTGTCATAATCTTTAAACCACGTCAACGAAACTAGGCAACATTTGGGGGATATGGGGATATGGGG
>DESS01000292.1:5355-18720 GCA_002361335.1 Richelia sp. UBA3308 | reverse complement strand
GAAATATGTTCCTTAGCTGGATCATCCAACCAACGGTCAATATAACCTTCAATCCAACCATCTTCTTCTGTATAACGACTAACTCCAATGGGACGTTTGCTAACTGGATCTAATTCTTCTTTGGTGCAAGATAAGGGTACGTAATTTTTATCAATACCACGCCGTTTAACTTCTGCTTCTAACGAATCGAGATAAGGGCTAAAGTTCGCATCAATTGCTATAAGTTCATCAAAAGTAAAACAATCTAGGTGTTTATTCTCTTGCCTGTTAATTTCATCTCGCGCTGCATTACTGATGCGCCTATCAGTTACCAGCCAACCTTCATCAGTTTTTTGTTCCGTAACCTTGGAATCTAACGCTTGTACATCTTTTAAACCCACTTCCCCAGTCATTCCACGTACAAGAACCCGGTCATATCGGTTACGTCTTACCGGAATATTAATAATCCACTCGAAATATCTTTCTGTGCAAACTTCATAACCTTCAAAGTGATAACCCAAAGTTTCAAACCAGCCACGCATCTCTTGAGCTAATGGGATTGCTTCGCAAAAGCCGTTAGGCATCGGGGGATTAGGGACTTCAGGTGGTTCTGGAAAGATTATTTGAATTTTTTTTAACAGTTCTTCAATTAGTTCAATAATTAGTTCAATCTTTTTCCATATTGTAATATCTTTAATAGTGCGGGTACGTTTGGTAACTTCAATAAAAATGTTAACGAAGTTTGCTACCTCTTGCATTACATCTAATTCCAGTGCTATGATTTCATCCCGCAAAGGATAAGCATCAAGAAAAGCTTCTAGTTCACCCTCCAGAATTGAAGTATTATCGTCTTCAAAAGCCTTGCGAAAAATTTGTTTAATATGCTTTTGACGAAAAAATTCTAATAAACACTTTGGTTTACCAACACCATATTTAACCAAAGTGTAGGCATAAACTGCACTAAAATCTGCTGGGGGATGCTCCGGTAGCCAATTAAGTCGTTGTAATATTCTGATTACCGTTTCATTGCGCTGTAAGCTGTACTTAATTGGACTGGCAAAGCTGCTTAAAACAGTCAATATTTCTTTTAACATGACAGAGGTAAATCTTTTTATGTACCTTACAACAGTAAGCAGTGAATCATAAGTGATATTCTATACATATGCTCACTATATACAAAAAAATCTCCTCAACAGGGCAGATGCAGTAAGCAGCATCGTTTTCTACAGCCCTACAACAGCTTACATTCTACTTATAGTCCCCAAACCAATTCTTGATTTTATCTTCTATCCTTTCCGGATACATCGGAATTATTTAAAAAATTAGCTACAAAAACTCTGCGCCCCTCTGCGTGCACCTCCGCGCCCCTCTGCGTTCAAAAATATATAATTCCGATGCCAACGGATTTGATATTAAAAGATGTTTGAAAAGCCGAGCCGGAGACGCTCCGCCTCCCGTCTAATTTCATACTTTATCTTTTCAAACATCCTCATAAGAACGGTAGTTGAAAATTCTGCAACAAATGGTGCGTTACGGCATCATTTAATTAGTAATCTTGAATCAAATTGATTTGTGCCGTAACACACCCTACAATAAATAATTTTAAAACTCTTGTGGTACGGGCATCCCTGCCCGTTCAAATCTAACTCAGAAACATGAAATATGCTGTAAATGGTGCATATCAACTATCAACTATTTTCATCATGATTAACTTCATTTTTATCGCGTTTCAGAGCTTCTTCTAAAGCTTGAATTTGTTCTCGACGAGCTTCTAATTCTAAAGTACGACGTGCTAAATCTTGATTTTGTAAGGTTAAATTTTGTCGCCAATCTTCAGCGCGTTCGGCTTCTTGGCGTAAAAATTCTGGAGAAATTCCGGTGGTAAGATAATTTTGTACTAGTTCCAATATCCAATTGGTAGCCTCTTCAATTTTTTCAATTTCACCAGTAGAAGAAAGTTCTACTAAAACGAGCAATTTTTCGGTTAAATGTTTACCTTTTCCTAGAAGAATAACAGCTTCTTCTGGAATCATCGCCCACATATTTTCCGTTTCTTGGCGCGCTAACAACCGTAATTCGGACTGAACTAAAAATTCATTTTTATGCACCTGGGCTAGATAAAGCATGATGTTAAAATAGTTAGTTGATAGTGGTTAGTTGATAGTGGTTAGTTGATAGTTGATAGTGGTTAGTTGATAGTTGATAGTTGATAGTTGTTGGTTGATAGTTGTTGGTTGATAGTTGTTGGTTGATAGTTGTTAGAATCACAGATAATTATGGATTTACAGCACTTTGCAAGTACATAAGAACCATTAATTATTAAGCTCTTGTGGTACGGGCATCCTGCCCGTTGATCATGTACCGATCAAAAGATGAAATATGCTGTAATTCCTAGTACAGCGGGCGCGTAAATAAACCAACCATATAAAAAGCTTGAAACTTTTATATTACAATAACTTTGACTTTTGACTTTTTTATACCATTTCTTTATAAAGATGCGCGGAATTTAGCCCACGCAGGTGGGCTTTGTTTGGGTAGCCCCACTCTTCCAGAGTGAGGGCGATTAACCACAGCCTCATACAGAATTGGTATTATTCATCACTCCTAACCACTAACAACTAACCACTAACAACTAACAACTAACAACTAACGCGCATCATTTGATACGTTGCAGGCGATCGCGCAAAATTTCGGCTTGTTTTTCGGCTTCTGCCAAGGCATCTCTGGCTCCTTGTACCACGTCTGCCGGTGCTTTATCAACAAATTTGGAGTTGCTTAATCTACCAGTTAGAGATTTGACTTCATTATCTATTTTACTGAGGTTTTTCTCTAGTTTGCCACGCAAGGCTTCCATATCTACTACGCCTTCGAGGGGAAGTAGTACTTGTACGGTACCAACTACACCGGTGGCGACTTCTCCTAAATCTGTGGGTTGTGATTCTTCTACTTCGGGAAGCTTTGTTTCTGTGGATGATTTGAAGAATTTTTGTTGTAATTCTTGTCTCTTTTTAGCAGAAAATAAATATATGGTGATAAACCACACTAAATAGCCAAGACCTACTAGTTGAAAGAATGTTCCAAAGAAAGGCATTCCATCTACGGTATTTGCTACGCCATAAGCTACTCTGGCTAAAAGAATTGTTAGGAAGACGAAGAAAATTAATTGTAAAGGATTTTGAGGTTTTTTTGTGGCAACTTTTTCGCTATTTTCTTCGCCAGCTATAGTTAACTTCTCTACTTTTGCCAAATCTTTAATATAGGCTTCTCCAGTATTCAGAATTTGACGTTCTTTTGCACTTTCACTTTGCAATTGAACGGTAACTTCTACGGAAGGTTTAACGTCTGCTTCTGCTCTTAAATTGCGAATTGTGCGAATTGTGCCAATTAACAATTCAAATTCTTCTTCTAAGTCGGAGTTAATTAATTTTGCGTCTGCTTCCGGATATTTTTGCAGTGATAAACTATTATCGGAATTTTCTGCTTGTTGAGTTAAGGTATGCCAAATTTCTTCGGTAATATGAGGCATAAAGGGATTAAGAAGTTTTAAAATGCCTTCTAAGACATAAGCTAAAGTTTGTTGCGCTACTCGTCGCGATGTGGGTTCTGCATCTTCTTGTAAGCGAGATTTTACTAATTCAATATACCAATCGCAAAAATCACCCCAGATAAATTCATAAAGTCCTTTGGCAGCTTCTCCCATGCCATATTTGTCCATATAATTATTGGTTTCTTGGACAACTTTATGAAAACGAGACAATATCCATTTATCGCTTAATTCTGTAGCGCTAGGTATTCCCAATTGCTGGGGTGTTTGCCCATCCAAATTCATCATTACAAATCGCGCTGCATTCCACAATTTATTTGCAAAGTTGCGGGATGCCTCCACGGAAGGTGATTCATCGGTTTTACGGTTGTAATCGAAACGAATATCTTGTCCAACACCGATAACTTCTTTAACCAAGGTGTAGCGCAAAGCATCGGTACCGTATTTATCAATTAATATTAACGGATCGATACCATTTCCCTTAGACTTGGACATTTTTTTACCGTTTTCATCCAGTACCAAACCGTGAATGTAAACGTCTTTAAATGGCATTTCTCCCGTAAAATGACCGGCCATCATGGTCATTCTTGCTACCCAGAAAAAGATGATGTCGAAGCCAGTTATCAACAGACTGGTAGGATAATATTTCTTTAAGTCTTCAGTTTCTTCTGGCCAACCCAAGGTAGAAAACGGCCACAATCCGGAAGAGAACCAAGTATCAAGTACGTCTCCATCTCTTTCTAATTTGACATTTTCGCCAAACTGTGATTTCGCTTTCTCTAATGCTTCTTCTTCATTTTTAGCAACAAAAAACGGCGTATTATCACTAATTTCACCATTGGTTTCGCTAACGGCATACCAAGCGGGAATTTGATGTCCCCACCATAACTGACGGGAAATACACCAGTCTTTTAACTTCACCAACCAATCGCGATAAACCTTTTTCCAACGTTCGGGATAAAAGGAGGGCGATCGCGTTTGATCGAGAAATTCCAAAGCTTTATCAGCCATGGGGCGGATTTTAACAAACCATTGAGTTGAAAGCAAGGGTTCTACAGGAACTTTACCGCGTTCGCTGTAGGGAACGGAATGCTTGTAATCTTCAATTTTGACTAAAACACCATCGGCTTCCAATCTGGCGACAACATTCTTCCTAGCAACAAAACGATCTTGTCCTTGAAATTCTCCGGCATTTTCATTCAAGGTGCCGTCTTTATTCATAATATTAATAAACGGCAAATCGTGACGTTTACCCATTTCAAAGTCGTTGGGATCGTGGGCAGGTGTAACTTTTACACAACCAGTACCGAAGGTGGGATCTACCAATTCATCGGCAATAATGGGGATTTCCCGGTTCATAATTGGTAAAGTTAAAGTCTTACCAATCAAATTTTTATAGCGATCGTCACTGGGATTAACCGCGACTCCAGTATCTCCCAACATAGTTTCTGGACGAGTTGTGGCTACTTCCATATAACCGGAACCGTCAGTAAGAGGATAGCGGAAATGCCAAAGTTTACCGTCAACTTCCTTTTGATCTACCTCCAAATCAGAAACCGCCGATTGAGAAGCAGGACACCAATTAACTAAGTAATTTCCTCGATAAATTAATCCTTCCTCATAAAGACGGACAAAAGCTGACAAAACAGCTTTTGATAAACCTTCATCCATAGTAAAGCGTTCTCGCGTCCAATCCACCGACACGCCCAAACGCCGTAATTGATTGACAATCGTCCCTCCAGATTCCGCCTTCCACTCCCAAGCGCGTTCCAAAAATTTCTCGCGCCCTACATCATAGCGAGTTTTACCTTGTTCTTTAAGTTGCTTTTCCAGGATTGTTTGTACCGCAATACTAGCGTGATCGGTTCCAGGAAGATACAAAGCGTTACATCCCTTCATGCGGTGATAGCGCACCAGACAATCAATCAAAGTATTATCAAGAGCGTGCCCCATGTGCAACTTACCGGTAACATTGGGGGGCGGAATCATAATAGAGTAAGATTCACCATTGCGATCGGGATCTGCTTTGTACAAAAGTTTCTCTTCCCAAAACTTCTGCCATTTAGCTTCGGTGGAAAAGGGATCGTAAAGACTCGGGAGGTTGGTAGTCATGGTGGGAAAACGATAATATCGGGGTTCTAATAAACTCTAATAAATTTTGCCACAAGGTTGCCTTTATCTTGACCAAAATTCTAATTTGTTCGTTTTCGGGAGATGGGGAGATGAGGAGACAAGGAGACAAGGGGACAATTATAACCTTTGATGTTTAATTACTTCTAATATCAAATCCGTTGGCATCGGGATTATTATTTTTGCAGCCTCGGGGCGCTGAGTGGTACGCCTCGGGAGGCAGAGTTTTTTTAGCTAATTTTTTAAATAATTTCGATGTATCAGGAAAGGATATAACTACTAATTTTTATATAGATGTATAAACAAATATTGACTAAAAAACATAATTATGCAAACAATACCATCAATATCTAAGTAATTGGTGGTAATAAATTAAAAGAATTACAAAAATTACAAAAATATCTTAATTTCGTAACAATATAAAAGCTTTACGATCTAAATTCGTCTTATTACATTGAGACTTATGGCAACAAGCTACTACAGGTTTACGTCTTTGGAAGTTACATCAAGTCTGTCAATTTAGGCATAGGAATAAAAAATTAATTAATTGCAATTATGACAATTCAAACTGAGAAACCGAAAAGCAAATCTATTTCACCTTGGTTTTACATTCCCAGTCTTTATTTTGCTGAAGGAATGCCGTATATGATTATTAATGCGGTATCGGTTGTATTTTATAAAAATTTAGGAATTGATAACGCTCAAATTGCATTTTGGACAAGTATAATTAACCTTCCTTGGGTTGTGAAAATGTTTTGGGGACCGGCAGTTGATATTTATTCTACAAAAAGAAGATGGCTGTTGACCATGCAATTTGCGATGTGTTTGTGCTTGGGTGTATTAGCTTTTTCTTTTCAATTACCAACATCAACTTTCTTTAATGTTTCATTAGTAATACTATTAATTGGAGCCTTTATTTCTGCGACTTATGATATTGCCACAGATGGTTTTTATATGTTGGCATTAAGTCAGGAAAAACAAGCTTTTTTTGTAGGTATTCGCACCTTCTGCTATCGACTCGCAATTATATTTAGTACCGGATTTTTAGTATATTTAGCAGGAAGTTTAGAAAAATCAACCCAAAATATTCCCTTAAGTTGGAGCATCACCCTTGGTTTCGCATCATTAATATTTGCCATACTATTTATATTTCATCTGTTTATTTTGCCACAACCGGAACGAAAAAAAATAACTACTGTTAAAACAACCAGAAATGACATTCCGTTTGTGAGAGTAATTCGTTCATATTTTGCTCAACGCGGTATTGCAGCAATATTAGCATTTATATTACTCTACAGGTTGGGTGAGGCAATGCTGATAAAAATAGCAACTTTATTTTTATTAGATGAAACATCTGCCGGTGGTTTGGGTTTAAGTACATCGCAGTATGGTTTAGTATACGGAACTTTTGGGGTAATTTCCTTAATTAGCGGTGGTATTTTAGGCGGATTAGTAATTTCTAAATATGGTTTAAAGAAATGCTTCTTACCCATGGCTATAGCATTAAATTTACCGGATTTATTTTATGTTTATATGGCTTACGCTAAACCACCGTTAGAATTAGTTTATCCTTTAGTTTCCTTGGAGCAATTTGGTTACGGTTTGGGATTTACAGCTTTCACGGTGTACTTAATGTACATTTGTAAAGGAGAATATAAAACTTCTCATTTTGCGATATCTACAGGATTAATGGCATTAGGTTTGATGCTTCCGGGTGCCATTAGCGGTGCAATTCAAAAATCGATTGGATATCCAGTATTTTTTATCTTAGTATTTTTATTCACAATTCCTGGTATGGCGACAATCTTTTTCATACCTATAGATGAAGAAGTAGAAACTCAAGCAAGTTAACTAAATTTTAGTTCGTAGTAGGGAATCCGCGTCCTTTTTTACAACAAATTTTCGGCAATTCGTAATATCTCCGATGTGAAGTACATTCTCACGGGCAGGCTTACCACAAAAGAGATAAAATATAGCCTTGTACTTCATTTATTTGCAAAGGGCTGTAAGAAAGAGGCGTATTCCTTACTAGAAATCTTTAAATATTTATATATTCTAAGGTGGGCATTGCTCACCTTTTTGATTAAAAATCTATAATTGAAAATCTAATACCATTTCTTTATAAAGATGCCCCAAATTCAGCCTTGCAAAGGCTTTGTTCAATTAGCCCCAGTCTTCTAGGCTGGGGGCGGTTTATCTTGTGTCATACAGAATTGGTATAAAATCTAAAATCCAAAATACGATGGCTTATATATTAGGAATTGACGGTGGTGGAAGTAAAACTGTTTGCATTTTAATGAATGAAAAATGTGAAATTTTAGGACGTGGTGAAGCTGGTTCTTCAAATTATCAAAGTGTGGGAATTGAAGCTGCAAAATATTCTATAGAATCAGCAATTAGTCAAGCAATAATTATAAGGGATAATATTAATATAGATGCAATTTGTTTGGGATTAGCTGGTGTTGGGCGTTCGAGAGATATTGAAGTTGTAAAAAAAATAATTAAAGAAATACCTGTAACTAAATATATAAAACCCCAAAATATAATTATTTGTCACGATGCATTAATTGCTTTAGTGGGGGGAATTGGTAATGATGTAGGAATTGTAGTTGCTGCGGGTACGGGTTCAATTGTTTTTGGTAGAAATCAACAAGATGAAACTAAAAGAGTCGGCGGTTGGGGGTATATTTTAGGTGATGAAGGCGGTGCTTATAAAATTGCAGTTGCGGGAATGCAAGCCGCTTTAAAAGCTTATGATGGGTGTGAAATTTCTACAAGTTTAGTAGAAGATTTTATAAATCATTTTGGATTAACGAATATAGAAGAATTAATAGAAGTAGTTTATCGAAGAGGATTGGGTGTCAAAGAAATCGCTGCTTTAGCTCCAATTGTTGATAATGCAGCAGCAGAAGGTGATGAAGTGGCGAATAAGATAATTGATAATGCTGTGGATGAGTTGGTGAAAGCTACAGTAACTGTTATTGATGGGATTTTTGTTAAGGGGGAATTTTTAGAAGTAGTGACTACGGGAAGCGTTTGGAAAAGTAAATGCAAGATGTGGGAGAGGTTTGTAAATTGTATTAATGGTGATTTTCCTGAAGTTAAGGTGATTTTACCGAAATTTGAAGCTGTTTATGGTGCTGGGTTGTTGGGGTTGAAGAGTTTAAGAGACGAAAATTTTGCGATCGATAAAACTTCTTGCCAAAATTGATAAACAGTTTCAGACTAGAAGATTAGAGATACATTTACCCTTGCCTATCTTCAATGGGCTAGTACCGCTGCGCGGAAGTCAAAAATATCAAGGTAATAAGTTCAAAGTCAAAAGTTCAAAGTATTGTAATATAAAGGTTTGAAGCTTTTTATATGGTTGCTTTATTAGTAGAGATTTTATTTCTATAAAATTCTTTCTAGTTTATTTTGTTTATCCAGGAGGAAGATTAATTGAAAATTCAATCTATTGATGAAAAATCCCCCTATCTACAAGACGTAATAGAATTAGGGGATAAAAATCGTAAAACTCTTGGATTCTTGCCGGATCAAGCTTTTATAGAATCAGCTAAAAAGCGAAAAATACTAGTAGCTATTGATGATGAAAAAAATTGTGTTGGCTATTTATTATTTCGCACATCTTATAATTACGAACGTATTACTATTGCTCATCTTTGTGTAGCAGCTTCACATAAAGGCATGGGTATTACAAAGCAACTTGTCGATCACCTCAAACTAATTACTAAAAATAAATATGATGGTATAGGCTTACATTGTCGAAATGATTATGGATTGGATAATATGTGGTCTAATTTAGGTTTTATTCCTAAAGAGGAGAAACCTGGTAGAAGTAAAGATGGAAAACTGTTAACTTATTGGTGGTACGATTACGATCATGCAAATCTATTTTCTCATGGTGCAATTAAAAAGTTTGAATCAAAACTTTGTGTTGTAATTGACAGTCATATTTTTTTCGATTTATATGCTGATGAATCTTTAGAAAACGAAGAATCAAAACTGCTATTGGCTGATTGGCTAGAATCTGAAATAGAGTTATGTATCACTGATGGAATATTTATTCAAATAAATAATATTAGTAATGAAGAATCAAGAAAAGTTTATCGTCAATTTGCTGAAAATCAACTGTTTACTGTTTTACCTTGCGAATCAGAAAAATTAGACAATTTTCAAGATAAATTACAAAATTTTTTGTGTCAAAAAGGCATACTTAAATCAGAAATTAACTTACATCATTTAGCTAGAGCTATAGCCTCAGATTATTATATTTTTCTCACTAGAGAACCAATATTGTTAGATATTGCTAATGAAATTTATGAACAATTCAGATTATCAATTATTCGACCAATTGATTTACTAATTCAATTAGATGAACTAAATCGAAATTCTGAATATCAGCCTATAGGTTTGGCTGGAACTTCATTGGAACAAGTGCCAGTAAAAAAAGGAGAAGAAGAAATCATAACTAATTATTTTTACTGTTCCAAGCATGGTGAAACAAAGGCACAATTTCAAAAGAAGTTACGATGCTTTCTTGCCGATCCGGATTTTGAAAGTTTTAAAGTTATAGAAAAACAAGATAAACCGTTAGCTTTAATAGTCTATGGTAAACATAACGATCGCGATTTAGAAATACCTCTAATTCGTGTTAGCGATCATCCTCTATCGGCAACCCTGGCACAGCATCTCATTTTTAAATCAGTATTGCATTCGGCTCGTCAAAATCGGCAATTTACAAGAATTAATGACCAGTATTTACAAGATACAATTTATAAAGCAATTTTAGAACATAAATTTATTCGAGTTGAAGGCGATTTTTTAAAAATAAATTTAGCAGTTGTTGAAACTGCTTCAAAATTATCCAAGCGTCTGAAAAAGATCGTATCTAGTTTAGGAGAGGAATATGATTTCTGTTTTCAATTAGCAAATCGTGTGAATACAAAAAACTTCCTTTATGATGTTCAAGAAGCAGCCAATATTGAAAAATTTTTATTTCCAGCAAAGATTATTGATGCTAAAATTCCAACTTTTATCTTTCCCATTCAACCTAGATGGGCAAAGGATTTATTTGATGAAGAACTAGCAAACCAAAATTTACCTTTATTTGGAGCTAAAAGCGAACTTGCTTTTAATAATGAAGCAGTTTATTATTGTTCAACGAAAAATTCGGGAAGAATCAAAGCACCTTTCAGAATTATTTGGTATGTAAGTCAAGACAAATATAGTAGTTATGTCGGTGTTGGAGCCATTCGAGCTTGTTCTTTAGTTGATGAAGTGATCATTGATAAACCAGAAAAGCTTTTTCAAATTTTTCAGCGTTTAGGTGTTTATAAATTAAGGGATATATCATCTATCAATCAAGATGAAAATGGAAATATTATGGCTATTCGTTTCGGTTATACAGAGCTATTAAACAAGATTGAACTCAGAATAATTCAAAAAATCTTAAATAATCCAAAAATCACATTTCAATCACCATATAAAATTGATAATCATGTTTTTCATCAATTATATAATTTAGGAACCGAAAATTAATTGGAGATACAGGATAGAAAGGGAGTATCCTAAATCTGTAAAAATATAATTTTTCATTGCCAGCGGCTCGGAAATAAAGCGAAGTAATCCCATGGGAATTTCTTATTTTTGCTATGGTAGTTAAATGCCATCGAGCAATTACTAAAGGCTCCAAGAAGAGTCAAAAACCCAAATGCACTTTCGCAAATCTCCATGAATAAATGTGAGGAACTGCAAAAAATTGTCGATATTTTAGAGGAGCAAATAATACACCTGCGGATGGCTAAGGTGACACAGACAGATGCTTTAGCTATCTTTAAATTAGAAAAGGAGATTGAAAAAGCCCAAGCAGAACAGGATAATTTAAAACAAGAAATTGAAAATCAAAATATATCAGAGGAAAATTGTAATTTATACAAGGCTTTATTAAAACTTGGTTATCGGGAACAAGTAATCTCGTTTAAAAAATTTCTCAAAGCCCAATCAATTGCAGCTTTTCTCATCCACGGTTTGCCGGATTATGGACAACGTTGGTTATTACATCGATTAATTACTCAGCATATTCGTAATGGTACTACAGGTAAGTTGGTGCGAGTCCAACTCAACCGCATTGCACGCAGAAGGAATATTAGTGTTTTATGGCGAGAATTAGGGGGTAGAGTCGGTTTAAAAGCAAAACAACACTCACCTGAGCAGATTGTTAAGCAAGTTTATCAGTGCTGGCAAACTCAAAATGTAATTCTGGTGTTCCATGATGTTGATTGTATGCCCCAGGAGTATTTAAAGAAGCTGATTCAGGATTTTTGGTTACCGTTAACAACTCTAGCGCGAGAGTTTATTTCTCAAACCAGTAAAACACGTCAATATCAATTACTGATGTTTTTGGTAGATTATGAAGGTGATGTCGGTTCCCAGAATACTTTATTTGTGGAAAAATTAGAGCCAAAGTGGGAATCGAAAATTCCCATTAAATTACCATCAATTACTGAATTTTGCGTACGCACTTTAAATGACTGGATTGAGAGCATTGAAATTGAACCTGATTTTGATACATTACCTCTGATGGAAGTAATTAGCGATCGCGAGGAGGAATTAGTTCAGGAAATTTTAGATAATACTGATAATGGTATTCCAGAATTGGTATTTGACGACATTTGTGAGCGGTGCGGCTGTAATTGGTATGATGAGAAGGATCGATGGCTGAAAATATACTAAATTACAACCAATTTGAATATACAGGTAAGGTACAACCCCGGTGGGGAGAAAAAGATGCCAATGGGCAGTTATTATATCCTTATCTACCTGATGAGGAATTAATAGAAGCTGTTAATCTAGCTATTTATTTACAACGTCCTTTATTACTCAAGGGGGAACCCGGATGTGGTAAAACCAAGTTAGCCCGTGCTGTGGCTTATGAATTGGGTTTACCTCTTCAAGCTTGGTATATCAAGTCTACTAGTCTTGCAAAGGATGGTTTATATAGTTATGATGCCGTGACTCGTTTACGGGATGCTCAACTTGCTGCCGCCGGTAAAATAATTAAAGATGAAGATATTTCCCGAATTAGCGATGCTGCTACCTATGTAAAATGGGGAGTTTTGGGGCGTGCTTTTCGCAATAACCAGCGCACGGTGGTGCTGATTGATGAAATTGATAAGGCTGATATTGATTTTCCCAATGATTTACTATTGGAACTCGATCAACTAAAGTTTATTGTTGAGGAAACTGATGAAGAAATTACAGCCAATGCCCCGCCAATAGTTTTTATAACTAGCAATGATGAGAAAGATTTACCAGATGCCTTCTTGCGACGGTGTTTATTTCATTATGTGGAATTTCCTACTCCCGAAAGGTTGATTGAAATTATTAATTCTCATTTTCCTGATTCTCACCAGCAGTTGGTTGCTAAGGCTGTGATTCGCTTTTTGAAATTACGGGATGAGATGGGGAAGGATAAGGGAGAAGTTGGTAAGAAAGTCAGTACTAGTGAATTAATTGATTGGTTTCGGGTTTTAAAACGGTATCCAGAAGATGAAGTTTTGCAGAAGCTCGATGGTAAGTTGCCTTTTGCTGGGGTGTTATTGAAAAGTTGGCAAGATCATGTACGTTATTTAAGGCAGTCTTGATGAAACCTCACCCCCATCGCCTCTCCTTAGTAATCAAACCTCACCCCCATCCCCTCTCCTTAGTAA
>DESS01000292.1:0-5326 GCA_002361335.1 Richelia sp. UBA3308 | reverse complement strand
CTCTCCTTAGTAAGGAGAGGGGTGCCGGGAGGGCGGGGTGAGGTTTTTAACAAGATTCCAAGTATTGTAGGGTGTGTTAGGATCAAATCCGTAAGGCATGATTATCAAGGGTTTCGTAAGGATTTTTCCCGTACATACCCTGCCTATTTTTCAAAATTAAGATAAATTCTAAATTTAATCATCCAAGAAAATTATGCTAGATGAAACTACCGTCGAGCAACGTTTGGTAAATCTAGAACGTACAGTAGCTCAACTCCAACATCAGTTGCAAGTTACACCACTCACTAGCAATTGGTTAGAAAAAGTCACCGGTTCAATTTCTGACGAGCAAGCTTTTTTGGAAGTTCTGGAGTATGGGAAATCATTTCGTCAAGCCGATAAACCCACAAACGAATCACAATAATTAACGTGAAATATCTGTTTGATACCGATCATATCAGTTTTTTGCAGCGGCGTTCTGGAACAGAATATATTAATTTAGCTGCTCGAATTGCTACACATCTACCTACTGATTTTGCATTTTCTGTTATTAGCTTACACGAGCAGGTGCTTAGTGCAAATGCTTTTATTAATCGCGCCCAAACATCGGCTAATACAATTCGCGGATACACAATATTGCAGGAGATTTTGCAAGCTTTCTCGATTGCTCCAGTTTTACCATTTGACACCGGAGCCGCAGTGATTTTCGATCAACTTAGAGAGCAGCGAATCCGTATCGCTACAATGGATTTGCGTATTGCATCAATTGCCATTTCTAGGGATTTAATACTTTTGACTCGAAATAACCGCGATTTTAGGCAGGTACCGGATTTGCGAATGGAAGATTGGACTATTTAATCAAATATAGTAGTGAACATGAATGAACTACCCCTACAAGAGCTGTTCACTAAGTTAAGGGAAGCTGGTTTACAACTCGGCATTGATGAATATCAGTTAGTTTTGCGTTCTTTACAAGGTGGGTTTGGGGTTGCTGACAAGGCTGCTTTGAAACGTTTGTGTCAAACTTTATGGGTTAAATCTCAGTCGGAAAAATCTATTTTAGATTACCATTTTGAACAAGTTATTGGTTGTGATGTTGCTCCTACTGAAGAAAATAGTGAAACTGTTAATAAATCCCGGCTATCTCAAATTTATCTGATTATTCCCTTCCTAATTCTAGGTATGCTGGGAGTTGGAATTATTTATAATCATCAAAAACATAGTCGTGAAAAACAACTAATTACACAACCAACTCCAACACCAACTCCAATCGCAACAGCAACTGAGGAAGCAAAACCACCTACAACTAACCAAGCAGAAGAAACAAACCCACAACCAACTCCAACCACACAAGCAACTCCGAAACCAATTTTAACTACAAAGCGGATAAATTTGCTTATTTGGATGATTCTATTTCTCACAGCTACAAGTTGTGAATATCTACTTTATCGCTGGGTATGTAATTGGTTATCTAAACGAAAAGCCGACTCGCAATCTCCCCCTACTTCTGCTCCACCAACAAATGAGGTACAAGTAGTCAAATCAGTACTTCAATCTACCATTGATTTACCATCGGATTTTTTTCCTGTAACTCAACGGCAGATGAAACAAATTTGGCGCTATTTACGCCGCCCTGTACGTGAAGGGAAACCTACCCAGTTGGATGTGAAAGCAACTATTAACCATATTGGCAACCAAGGTATATTAATCGAACCCGTATTGATTCCAAGTCGGGTAAATCGAGCAGAATTGCTGTTAATAATCGATCAAGATGGTTCAATGGTACCTTTTCACGCCTTTTCCCATAGATTAGCAGAAACTGCTTTGGGTGGTGGCCGTTTAGGTAAAACTGGTATTTACTATTTTCACAATTGCCCTGTTGAATATCTCTACCGCGATCGCTATCATCAAGAAGCGGAATTAGTCAGCCATGTTGTTTCCCATATTTGTTCGGAACGCACTGCTGTGTTAATCTTTAGCGATGGTGGTGCTGCTCGTGGTGGCAATAGTCAGGAGCGTTATCAATTAACAGAAGAATTCCTTACCAAATTACAACAACGAGTACGTCACATTGCTTGGCTCAATCCCATGCCCAAAAAGCGTTGGTTTGGTACTACTGCTGGTAAAATATCCACCCTTGTCCCCATGTTTGAAGCCACAAGACCTAGTTTACAAGATGCTATTAGTGTACTCCGGGGAAAACCAACTAATTTTGAAGGGCGCAGAAAATAATTAAAAAATATGCCTACATAACCATTTATAAAATATGCCAATTAAATGTAGAGACGTTATATATAACGTCTCTTTCGGTTATCGGGATCTCAAATATACGCTGACGCTAAAAGCCGACTAAAACATCAAATGAGCCGAGTTAAACCAAAAAAATCAGAAATAGCCCAACGACGCATCGAATCTTTTACCAAACGCTTTGGTAAAGCCCATTTGCATTTGGCTTGTCATGCTGCTTTCCCTTTGGCACTAACTCCGGATTTATTGTATTGTTTGTGGGTTAATTTTCAACAGGATATTCACGGTACTGTTTTAGGTATCCCCTGGATAGCTGTTGGTGATTTACTTCTTTCTCCTCTTTGTGATGAAGTCGGGCATGAACTTTATGAAATGAGTTTGCCTGTGCGAAATCAACTCCTAGAAAAATTACAGTCAAATCAATGCTTTGGTAAACTACGAATTGATCAACTTTCAAATTTCTTGCTGGAATATGTCCAAAAACAGCTTTTAAGTGACGATCCAGATGTTCAAGATTTTGCCAAGGTTCAGCAGTGGATTGCTTTAGCATATACCCAACCAACTCAAGCTGCCCGTGAATTGGCTTTGGCTTTTGCTAATTTAGATCCCCTCGATACCGCTGAATTGGTGCGAATGGCTTCTTTAACGGAAACTTTTACTCAGCCATTAGCTGATTTTCAACCGTTACTAATTTACGCTCGTGGTATGGGAAAGTTTGCTCGTGGTGATTTGGCTGCTGCAAAAGCTCAGTTAAAACAAGCTCTCAAAGGAAGAAATAATATACAGGTTGCCGATATTAATTTACCTGTTCCCGAATCAATCAAACCTCCTCCAAATTATTTTACTAATTTCAAATTCTCTCGCAGGCTGTTTTTCAAATACACTGGTTTTGGAGCTGTCGGTTTACTCACAGCGGTGGCAACCCGTCAGTTATCTTGGACTTTACAATTAAAAACCTTTCAATTTCAAACCGTTACCGTCAATGCCCAGGGAATTATCACCAACCGTCGCGATGGTGAAGCAAAATATTTTGAAGAAATTTTGGGGAATGATGTTATTCTAGAGATGGTGCAGATTCCAGGGGGAACCTTCACAATGGGTTCGCCACCAGATGAAGCACAAAGAGATGACGATGAAGGACCGCAGCATGAAGTTACGGTTACTGACTTCTTTATGGGGAGGTATGCTGTTACCCAAGCACAGTATCAACATGTGATGGGTGAAAATCCTTCCAGTTTTAAAGGGAATAATCGACCTGTTGAAACAGTCTCTTGGAATAATGCAATCGAATTTTGCAGAAAACTGAGTGAGATCACAGGACGGATTTATCGTTTACCCAGTGAAGCCGAATGGGAATATGCTTGTCGCGCTGGCACGACTACTCCTTTCCACTTTGGTGACACGATTACCACCGATTTAGTCAACTATAATGGTAACTATACCTATGCTTCGGCACCAACAGGTGACTATCGCCAGCAAACGGTAGATGTAAATTTTCCAAGTTTTAATCCTAATTCTTTCGGTTTACATCAAATGCATGGTAATATATGGGAGTGGTGTTTAGATACCTGGCATGATGATTATCAGGCAGCCCCATCAGATGGTAGCGCTTGGATTGAACAACAAAAAGCTATTTTATCGTCGATAGAAGATTATAATATATTAAGCGACAAAATTAAAACCAGCAATCAAATATACAGGTTGCTGCGTGGCGGTTCTTGGGACCTCGGTCCTGGGCATTGCCGTTCGGCGTATCGTCACTGGGTCGTTCCGGACAACGCCTTCGACTACTTCGGGTTTCGGGTTGTGGTTTCGGCTGCGAGGACTTTTCCCTTTACTCTTTAGTCCTCTAGCACTTTACACTCTTTTTTTTTACCCTTCCCCCGCCGAAGGCGGAAAATTTTTTTTTTGTGTTTTTTGAGGTGTTATTTTGTCTTTTGTGAGATATTCAATTTGTAGTCTGGCATGACTTAGTGATTATATTATTACAGTTTGAAATGGGTTTGTCAAGGTGAATTTAGAATGCCCGAATTTAGAATTATTGCCCCATGGATGAATGGAGTACACACGTGACATACTCCTACACTGACTCTTCGAGTACAGTGTAGGCTTCCAAGACAATCCGGCTATTGCTTAGGAGACTCTTGGCTTTAAGAACGGAATGCCCTACCGCTCTATTCTTTATATTTATTGCTGCATTATGGTCACGGTCAAGACTGCACCCGCAATTAGGGCAATGGTGCCAGCGTTCATGGAGTTTTTTGGGAACTTTAACGCCACAATTAGAACAATCTTGACTTGTACCAGACGCTTTAACTGAAATGACACACAAACCAGCATTTTCGGCTTTGTTTGTTAGTATCGATAGAAAGCTTGACCATCCGGCATCAAGTACAGACTTTGCCAATCGGGTACGCGCGAGTCCTTTAACACTCAAATCTTCAACTACTATAACATCATATTTTTTCAACAAGTTGTTAGCAGTTTTAAAATGAAAATCTTTGCGTTTATCAGCAACTTTTTTGTACTGCTTGCCTAGTTGTTTAACAGCTTTTTGTCTACTCTTACTACCTTTGTTTCTGCGCGAAACACGCTTTTGAATAACTCGTAAACGTGATGAAGCCTTGCGATAATGTTGAGGAATGGCAACAGTTTCATTTTCAGAAGTTGTTAAAAATTCCTTTAAACCAACATCAATACCAGTTATTGAATCTGGGTTAAAATCATGCTTCATTGTTGGAACTGTCACATCTTCCAGACTGAGAGTTAAATAGTAACCGTCAGCTTTTTTAGTAACCGAAGCAGTTTTGATTTTAAAACCATCTGGAATAGGACGATGGAAAATAACTTTAACTTTACCGAACATCGGTAAAGTGATTAAATTGCCTTGCACACACCCATCTTTCATCTGTGGATATGTAAACGTGCGATAACGTTCACGAGACTTAAATCTCGGTCTACCACTACGTTTTCCGTTACTATCACCACTCAAGAAACGGTCAAAAGTTACTTTTACTCGCTTAACTACATCCTGTAAAACTTGTGAATATATTTCACCGTAATGTGCATGGGTTTTCTTACTCCCTTCCCGCTAGAAGAT
>DESS01000312.1:11260-23732 GCA_002361335.1 Richelia sp. UBA3308 | reverse complement strand
ATGGGGCCGAAAGGGCATGGGGCTGAAAGGGAATTAACAATTAAGAATTAAGAATTAAGAATTAAGAATTGGGCATGGGGCATGGGGCATTGGAATAAAGCTTTGAACTTCAATTACAAATTATCGGTATAAAGTAAGGGTGGAATCATCATCTTGAGGCAAAATTTGTATGACATCTTACCAAGCCGATTCGGAAAATAACGAATTAATCAATGATTTGAATACAGATACGACGAGCATCAACCATGTAGAAGTGATTGAAAACGTTATCGATGCGCTGGATGAAAACCATAGCGCTATGGTTAATCATTCTGATGATGGTGCTTATCTATGGAAGTTTAAGTACGGTAGTGTGGAAGTTTTTGTCCAATTAACAGGGACAACCGATCAAGATACAATTACAGTTTGGTCTTCGGTATTAAAATTACCTGCTAAGGACGAACCTACAATGATGCGCTATCTTTTACAAATGAACTGTTCTGCTACTTTAGAAGCGCGTTTTGGTATTATCGACAACCAAGTTGTAGTGATTTCAATGCGTACCTTAGAAGATTTATCTCCTGCAGAAGTTTCTCGTATAATTACCATTGTGGCATCGATCGCCGATAACAATGACGAGGATTTACAATCTAGGTTTGGTGAAGCCTGATATAAATCACTAAGGTGTGTTAACTGTCAACAAACCCACCATTATCAAAGATTTGGATTTGGTGTGTTACGGATGAAATTCGTAACCCACCAAAACTAACTACAAACCAACTTGAAGTATCTGAGACTAGTACAAACTAATAACTAAATTTTGATTTATCAAACTTGGCGACTAATTCCGTTTTTAGAAGCGAATGGTACATTACAGATGGCGATCGATCGATGGTTGTTAAAACAGCATCAATTGGGATATCCACCTAGTCTACGTTTTTATACTTGGTCGCCTTCCGCAATTTCTCTCGGTTATCATCAATCTAAGTATCCAGAAGATTGGCAGAGTTTGACTTGGAAGGGGGAGAAAATAGATTTAGTACGCCGGATGACAGGGGGACGTGCGGTGTTACATAATGGTGATTTAACTTATGCGGTGGTGACTTCTGGGTTGTCTGGAAGTCGTATTGAGACGTATAAAAAAATATGCGAATTTTTGATTGCAGGATGGCGTAATTTAGGTGTTGAGTTAGATTACGGTATTGCTGGGCGGGGTTATATTAATAATCCTAATTGTTTCGCTACTGCAACGGGTGCGGATTTGGTAACGGTTGATGGTATTAAGTTGATTGGTAGCGCTCAGTTAAGACGCTCTAATGTGGTTTTACAACATGGTTCGATGCGATTGAAACCAGATGCGGAGTTGTTTCAAAAAGTTTTTGGTGAGGAGTTGTTTCATAAAGTTGTATTTTCAGAAGATTTAGGAATTGAAAGAATTATTGCAGTTTTGATTGATGCTGCTAGAGATTGTTTTGCGGTGGAGTTTGAGGAGAGAGCTTTGAGTAATGATGAGTGGCAAGAAATTTTTGATCTTGTTCAAAGTTGATCGTGTCGAGATATATCGCCAACTAAAAAGAGATAACTAAGAATTTTTTAAATACCCTTCATTGATACAATTTTCAATTTCTTCTAAAATAAAATTCCATAATTTTGGCGTACCTTCTTCTACAGGTGCCATTCTTTGCATAACTTGATTCCGATTAATATTATGAATCCGCCAAGTACCACCTTCGGTTTGTTGATTGTGCAAAAAAGGCTGTATTCTATCTAAAGCTGCGGCAAATTTAGCTGTGGGTGTTTCTCTCGCTTCAAATTCATCCCAAAGTAAACGCAATTCTTTTCCCTGCTCTTGGGGCAATAATCCAAATATTCTGGTTGCTGCTTGTAATTCTCTTTGGGCTTTACTTTCATTTCCCTCCACGTCATAACAAAAGGTATCTCCAGCATCAATTTCCACTAAATCGTGAATTAAAGACATTTTCATGGCGCAGAATATATCAGTTCCTTCCGGTGCATATTCAGCTAATATCATTGTCATCATCGCCAAATGCCAAGAATGTTCCCCACTGTTTTCTCTACGGGAAGCATCTATTAATAATGTTTGACGCAATACATTTTTTAGCTTGTCAATTTCGATGATGAATTGTAATTGTTGATTGAGTCGAATTGTTTGCATTTTTATGGGCTGTGCTTGTATTTCTGTAAAATTTTTGGCGTTGCCTTTACCAGAATGTCAACGGCTTCGCGGTAGTAGTACCTTCTGAGGTTATACACATTAAGATGTATCACCATTTAGGTGAAAAAGTATTCCCTATATATATATAATCGAAAATCTAAAATCAAAAATCAAAAATCTAAAATCAAAAATCAATTATGCCTGACATGTTAGTAAAGCTTTATACTTTACCTTCCTTAGAAGCGGAAATTAGGGTACAAGATAAACAGGGTATAACAATTAGACGTGCGATCGCGCCGGAAAAACAAGTAATTCTCAATTGGGTTGAAGAACAATTTAATACATGTTGGATGAGTGAATGCGACGTTGCTTTTAAAAATGCACCACCTAGTTGTTGGATTGCTGTAGAAAACCAGCAAATTATCGGTTTTGCATGTTATGAATGCACTTGTAAGAATTTTTTTGGTCCCATCGGGGTTGGTGAAGCAGCAAGAGGGCGTAAAGTTGGTAAAGCATTGTTATTGGCTTGCTTGCATGATATGCATGTACAAGGATATGGTTATGCTGTAATCGGTAGTGCCAGTGATGGTGTCGCAGAATTTTATCGGAAAACCGTAGGTGCGACGGTTATTGAAGATTCGTCTCCAGGAATTTATCAGGGTATGTTACGGGGATGATTGGTAATTGGTGATGGGTAATCCGAATGGAGAGTTTGTTCCAGGATAATTATCTATAACCAACTTGAATAATAGAAGTAAATGTTTCAAGAAAAGTAATATCAATGAAACAAATTGTATCCAAATTTAGGAATTCCATTGAAGAATTTTGGGAATTTTTAGAGACTGAAAATTTTGTTCGTCCACTTTTAGTTATTGGCATAATTGTTGTACTTAGTTCATTAAGTTTATCTCTAGTTGAACCAGATTTATCTTTAATTGATAGTTTATGGTGGGCTGTAGTTACCTTAACGACAGTTGGTTATGGTGACATTACACCTACAACTATTGCTGGGCGTTTTATTGCCTTTATCGATATGGTTGTGGGAATTGGAGTTTTGGCTCTAATTACCGCTAATGTTGCCAGTATTTTTGTAGAAAAGAAAATAATTGAGGATTTTGGAATGGATTCTTATAACTTTGAAGGACACATTATTATATGTGAATGGAATTATCGCTCTGAAAGAATTCTTAATGAGTTACATCTCAAACCGGAAACAGAAAAAACAAATATAGTTTTAATTGCTGATATTGACAAGAAACCAATAAATGATAAACATTTCTTTTTTGTTAAAGGAGAAGTAAATGATGAAACATTGGATAAAGCAAATTTAAAGAAAGCTAAAACTGTAATTATTTTAGGTGACGATAAATTAGACTACAAGCAGCGTGATGCAAAAGTTATATTATCGACTTTGACAGTAGAAAGTATTAATCAAGATGCTTATACAATTGTTGAAATTCTCAATGAAAAAAATATTGGAACTTGTAAACGAGCTAATGCTGATGAAATAATTGTCAGCAGCAAGATATCTAGTAATTTAATTTCTACTGCTGCTATCAATCATGGTATTAGCAAAGTTATCACTGATATTGTGACTTATGAATATGGTTCTCAATTGTTTAAGATACCTGTTCGGGAATCTGAAGTTGGACATGACTTTATAGATGTTTTTATGAAGATGAAGCAAGATTATCACTGTACTATTATTGCAATAGAGGAAGGTGCAACAGGAAACACAACTTCTAATCCTCTACCTGATTATAAGCTCGCGGCTGATGACTATTTGATTTATATTGGTAACCGTGATATTTCTCTTCTAATTTAAGCATGGTGTAGAAGAGGTAAATGGGCATGTAGTGTTGGTGCAGCTTTCATCTCGTAAAAAAAACTAATTATCTCTTGTTGCAAGCACCGACACTTTCTCATAATTATCGATTTTGATGGGTATATCTATATAAGATTTATGTAAAGGTCGATTTTATTCTCTTTTTAAGTATTTTTTCTTTTAACCTTTAACTTTTAACCTTTAACCTTTAATTTTTTACTCTTTGTTAAATACAATTTAATATAAATATGACTTATATAAAGCCACTATTTTGAAAGATGCTTGAGAAAGAGAAAATTATACTTATACAATTAATTATTTAAATAATACAGAATTTTTATTTTGATGTTTTCAGAAATAGGAATGTAAAATTTTTGCTTTACAACGATTAATTGATAGTGCGATAAAGCTTATATCTGGGAAAAGCGTGTTTTTCTGTTTATCGGAATACGTTGTATTAGCGTATACAGATAATCCACGTGAGTATATAAGGTTGGAATATTATTAATAACTTAGTACTAAATTATGTATTAAGTTTTATCGAAGCATATTGTTACTTTCTAAATTTGACATTGTAGAGTCAAAATATGAAACAATTATTCTCGAAAGTAAAACGTTGGATTGAGAACCGCTGGGAATTTTTGCAACGTGAAAATCTGACTTTTCTTGTTCGTTGGCTATTGTTTTTAGGACTATTTACTTTAATTCTTTCTATCGTTGTCTATTTTATAGAATTAAATCTACTAGAATATTTACCAGAGGAACAAAAAAATCCACAAGCAACGATTAAGAAACCATTTGATGTTTTCTGGTGGATTATAGTTACTGTAACGACGGTTGGCTACGGTGATAAGTTTCCTCAAACTATTCCTGGACGATTTTTTGCAGTATTTGTCATATTTTATGGCAATATATTAATACTTGTAATAAATGGTTTTGTTGTTAACTTTATAGGAAATAAAAAAATCATAGAAGAACAAGGACTGACTTCTTATAAATTTGAAGATCACATTATTTTGTGTGAATGGAATTATCGGTCAAAGATGATTGTAAAAGAGTTGCGTCTTGACTCTAAAACAAAAAGAACGCGAATAGTTTTAATTGCCAATATAGATAAAAAACCAATTGATGATCCAAATTTGTTTTTTGTCAAAGGTAATGTAAATGAAGAAACTTTGGATAAAGCAAATTTAAAAAAAGCTAAAACAGTTATTATTTTAGGAGATGATAATTTAGATTATGTTAAGCGTGATGTAAAAGTTGTATCATCTACTTTACTTGTAGAAACTAAGAATCCCGATGCTTATACAATTGTCGAATTAATAAGTGAAAAATATTTTGTTATGTGTGAAACAGCTAAAGCTGATGAAATCATTGTTCTTAGCAATTTCAGTAGTCATTTAATTGCTCATACAATCATAAATAATGGTATTAGCAAAGTTGTCTCTAATATGTTGAGCAAGGAATTTGATGATAATCAGCTTCGTAAAATACCCGTACCTGAAGATGCAATTGATGCTCCGTTCTTAGATGTCTTTATCAGAATGAAGCAATATAACCAAAGTATTATTATTGCCATTCAAAACGATGATACACGAACAGTTATATTTAATCCTCCATCTGAATATAGGCTTAAGAAAGAAGAAAACTTTATAGTCATTGCTAACAATAATAAATCCTTATATTTCAGTTTTAAAGCCTAAAATATCGAAAGGGCGAAGATGGGGAGAAATCTAAAATTGAATCACAATGATTTTGTTGTTAATTTTATATCGGAAAAACAATGAAGGAAGAACAAGCAGATACTTCTTATAATTTTGAAAAACACATTATTTTGTGTGAATGGAATTATCGAGCAAAGATGATTGTAAAAGAGTTGCGTCTTAACCCTAGAACCAAAAGAACGCCAATAATTTTAATTGCCGATATAGAGAAAAAACCAATTAATGATAACAAATTATTTTTTGTAAAAGGTAATCTAATTGAAGAAACTTTGGTTCAAGCAAACTTACAAAAAGCTAAAACAGTTATTATTTTAGGTGATGATAATTTAGATTCTGAAATCCGTGATTTAAAAGTTGTTTCATCGACTTTAACTGTAGAAACTATTAATCCCGATGCTTATACAATTGTCGAATTGATAAATGAAAAATATTTTGTTATGTGTCAAAACGCTTTTGCTGATGAAATCATTGTTAGTAGCAATTTTAGTAGTCATTTAATTGCTCATACAATCATCAATAATGGTATAAGCAAAGTTGTCACGAGTATGTTAAGTGATAGATACGATAACAATCAGCTTCAGAGAATACAGGCATCTGCTGATGAAATTGATCGTCTTTTTATGGATGTCTTTGTCAGGATGAAGCAATATAACCAAAGTATTCTTATCGGTATCCAAAAAGGTAAAAACGGAGAAGTGATTTTTAATCCTTCTTCTGATTATAAGATTAGGGATAAAGACTATTTAATTGTTATTGCTCACCACAATTAATCTTGTTTTTCTAATTTGAACTAATTTGAAAATTTAGAGGGCGAAGATGGGGAGAAATCTGATTGACTTGGTATAACAATCAAGGAAAAATAAGGTACGGTTTCGGCTTCAACTTCATTCACAGATAATATCCGTTGATTCTCCCCAGTGGCATATTCAATATATTTCGCCCTTTCAACTAATCCCAACTCCTGCAAAACCTGCTTTACTTTCTTAAAATTATTTCCCAATTTAATAATTACCGCAGCATCAGCAACTTTTAATTTCTCTGTTAAAATTTCTCCTGAAAGTATTCCTGAAAGTACTACAAACACATCATTACGGTAAGTTAACGGTACTCCTATCATCGCAGCACTCGCCATTACTGATGATATTCCTGGAATTACTTCTGTTGCAAATTTTTGTGAAAGACGGTTGAAAATATACATAAAACTTCCATAAAAAAATGGATCGCCTTCACACAATAGGGCAACATCTCTTCCATTATTTAAATGTTGTGCTAATTTATCCGCTGCTTGATCATATAAGGGTTGAGCGGAAATTTCGAGTTTAAAAGGTAATACTATTGGAATCTCTATTTGATTGCCTTTAAGAAACTCCGCAACAATCGAACGAGCAAAACTTTTACCAGAATCCGTTGCCGGATAAGCTATTACAGGAACAGATTGTAAAATCCGCAATGCCTTCAAAGTAATTAGTTCAGGATTTCCCGTACCTACACCAACACCATAAAGACAACTTGAACTCACTACTCCTCCTGATATCAAATTATTCAATTATTAATTTAACTCCAACATATGGGTTAAGGGCATGGGGCATGGGGCATTGGGCATTGGGGAATTCCAGCCAACTTCGGCTCTTCATTTTTCCTTCTTCATTCTAAATTCGGGCATTCTAAATTCTAAATTCGGGCATTCTAAATTCTTCCTTCTTCCTTTGTTTTAAATTAAAGCATTTACAGCTGCAGCTGCGATCGCACTTCCTCCTCTTCTACCGTACAATGTCACAAATGGCACTCCTCGACTATCCGCAGCCAGAGCTGCTTTGGATTCTGCCGCACCAACAAAACCCACAGGGAAACCCAAAATAACCCCAGGTTTAGGAAATCCTGCATCAAGTAATTCTAAAAGATGAAACAAAGCTGTAGGAGCATTCCCAATTGCCACAATTGCTCCTTCTAAATAGGGCTTCCACAATTCTACAGCAGTCGCGGAACGAGTATTACCCAGTTGTCGTGCTAATTCGGGCACTTCTGGATTATTCAAGGTACAAATTACAGGATTATCGGCAGGTAAACGTCGTTGAATAATGCCTTTTGCTACCATTTCGGCATCGCATAAAATTGGTTTACCATCTGTGAGTGCTTTCTTGGCAACAGTTACAACTTGGGGTGAGGCTACTAAATCGTTGACAATATCTGTCATGCCACAACTATGAATTATACGCACCGCTAAGGGAATTAAATCAGCACTTAAGTTTTCTAAATTCGCTTCGGCATGAATAATAGAAAAGGAACGTTTATAAATTTCTTGGGGATTGCGGATGTAGTTATTGGGCATGGGGAATTTAGAATTTAGAATGCCCGAATTTAGAATTGGGCATTGGGCATGGGGCATGGGGCATGGGGCATTGGGCATACAAAATTATAAGTGTTTGCGTCAAACAGTTCAAAATTTTTTGCTCTTTAACAAATGCCCATCAGTTGATATTTGCTCCCTCTCCCCTCGATGAATTGGGGGGTTAAACCTTTTTAAGGGGAGCCACTGCGTTGCGGAGGTTCCCTCCGTTGTAGCAAGTGGCGTGGATAATGGGGGATCTGAAAATCTACGAGTTTTATTTATAACTTTTCAAACATCCTTTAAATTAGCAAGGCGATTTCTCCGCTCTGACACAGAACAAGGTAAACTGAATTTTATACTAATTTTCCTTTGTTTGCATTAAAAGATGCTTTCCTTCAAAGCCAAATAATATTTCTTACTTTTAAATTTTGAATTGATATTGTCAAATATTATATATTATGTTTCCAAAATTTCTTCCTTCTGGAGTTGAGCAATTAACAGAATCTGCTTCAATTGCTCTTGCTCAAACTATCGAGCAAATATCTCTGACAACTCCTCTAAGTAAACAAGCGATCGCAACAACTTATGTACATCAAGGTAGGGGTGGAACTCCGTTTCTACTTCTACACGGCTTTGATAGTTCGGTTTTAGAATATCGTCGTCTATTACCTTTGTTAGCAACACAAAATGAAACCTGGGCTGTTGATTTATTAGGTTTTGGCTTTACTGACAGAGTTGCGGGGATAAAGTTTAATCCAAGTGATATTAAAACCCATCTTTATGATTTTTGGAAAAGTTTGATTAATCAACCTGTAATTTTGGTTGGTGCTTCTATGGGAGGTGCAACAGCAATTGATTTTACTTTAACTTATCCTGAAGTAGTGGAAAAATTAATATTAATTGATAGTGCGGGTTTGACAGGTGGTTCACCCATGAGTAAATTAATGTTTCCACCTTTGGATTATTTAGCAACAGAGTTTTTGAAAAATCGTAAAATACGTCAAAATATTAGTCGTACAGCTTATAAAAATAAACAACTGGCAACTGAAGATGCTTTATTTTGTGGTGCCTTGCATTTAGAAATGCCTAACTGGAATAAAGCTTTAATTGCTTTTACCAAAAGCGGCGGTTATCAAGCTTTTAAAGCAAAACAACTTCAAGAAATTAAGCAAAAAACACTGATACTATGGGGAGATGAAGATAAAATTTTAGGTACTAAGGATGCCCATAAGTTTCAACGGGCAATTCCTAATAGTACACTAATTTGGATTCAAGATAGCGGACATGTTCCTCATTTAGAACAGCCACAAGCTACCGCACAAGAAATTTTCAATTTTAGTTGTTAGTTGTTAGTTGTTAGTTGTTACTCATTACTCCTTACTCGTTACTCGTTACTCATTACTCGTTACTCATTACTCCTTACTCATTAACTCCTAACTCCTAACTTTCAATTAATTAATCTAATAACCACATCGAAGAATTATCAGATTCAGAAGGTTGTTTTTCGGGTAAGGGACCTGTTGGACGTGAGTAGGATTTTCTGTAAGCTAATGTGGAGGAATAATCTTTCTTTGGTTGGGTTATAGCAGATTGATTGGGAACTGGTTTTCTGGCAGCAGGTTGTCTTATGGAAGATTGACTGGCAGTGGGTTGTTTCGCAGCTAATTTTTGGGCTGCATTCACTTCTGCTGTCAATTTAGTATTGGCTTCTGCTAAGTGTAAAGCGTCTTTTTTTGCTGCATCAAGTTCTGTAGTCAGTTTTTCTAAAGATGCTTCTTTCTCCGATACAACTGATTGTAATTCTTCTACTTGTTGCTGTAAATATATTTCATTTTCACGGGCTATTGCTAATTCTTTTTTCAGTTGTTCGACAGTACCTTGTAAATCACCATTATTTTTCGCTTCATCTAATTCTATTTGTAACTGCTTAGATAATTTCTCCTGCTCGGCAATTGTAGATTGAAATTCTTCAGCTTGTTTACCTAAAATTTCTTCGTTTTTTTGTGCTTTTTCTAAACTTTCCTGCAATTCCTTAACAGTTGCTTCTAAATCAACATCAGAAGAAGCCGTTTTATTTTCTTGATTCACTTCACTTACCTCAGATGCAGGGACATCAATAGTTGATTCAGCTTCTGTTGGTTTTTGTACTTCTTCTTGTAGTAAATCTGAAAGACGTTTTCTAGCCATTATTTCCTCCAATCACGCTGTAATTCATCAGCCACGCGTCGATAGTCAGACTCCGCCTCCCGTGCGTTTTTCCCCCGCCACTGAGTAATCGCCACACCATCAAGCGCTGCCCTTTCATGGGCTTTGTAAATACGGACAAACGCATTACAAGCAGGAATTCCTAACTGTAAAAGAGTATTTTGAGCTTCGATGGCTTCTCTCAAACTTCGCGTATCCACTTTTGTTAGCAGCACTCGATGGGGAATACCCACAGGAGTGACTGCTTCTTTTACTGTATCAATCAAAGCGGCTAAATCCATTGGCGCTGGGGGTGTTGGCAAAACCAAATAATCGGCATTTGTAACTACTGCTGCTAATGCTTGAGAATGCAGCGCTGGAGGCGTATCTACTATTACTAAATCGTAACCTTTTATTTTACGCAAACTACCTAATAATTTTGGATTTGTCTCTTGAGATAGATCGAACCCCATCCCGGAGTCACTTCTGGAAAACCACCAACTAGCTGAACCTTGTAAATCAGCATCTACCAAAAGTACCTTTTTTTTCTCTGCAAAAGATGCTGCTAGATTTATCGAAGTAGTGGTTTTACCGACTCCTCCCTTGCCATTTAGGATAGCTATAACTTTTGCCATTCACCCCAACCCAACGCTCATATGAGCAAATATACCGCGTTTTGGGACAACTGGGGATGGGGGGATAAGGGGACAAGGGGACAAGGAGAGAATTCTAAATTCGGGCATTCTAAATTCTAAATTCGGGCATTCTAAATTCGGGCATTCTTCACTCCTCACAATTAACTGTTTTTTTCGCCACAATATTATTTACATGTCTCGAAAATCCCAAATAATTATGTCATCAAATTATTATCTACCTCCCAAAGTTGAAATGCCTATACTTTTAAGGCGGATCAAGTTTGTGTTTCAACCTTTAAAATACATTGAGGATTTTGCCCGAATTTATGGCGATAGTTTTACTCTTCCAAGTAAAGATGGTACGAATGTCGTTTATTTTAGCCAACCTGAAGCTATGGAAAAGATTTTTACGGCTGATGCGAATTCTGTTCAAGCAGGGAGGGGAGCCCAGATTCTCAGGTTTCTGGTTGGCGATAATTCTGTGTTGTTATTAGATGGCGATCGCCATATGCGTCAGCGTAAGTTATTGGCTCCCCCCTTCCACGGGGATAGAATGCGGGCTTATGGTATGACTATGTGCGAAATTGCCCAGCAAGTAAGCGATAAATGGCAAACTGGTAAGCCTTTCAATATCCGGGAGTCGATGCAGGAAATTACTTTAAGGGTAATTTTAAAGGCGGTTTTTGGTTTGGATGAAGGAAGTGATTTAGAACAACTTCGTCTACTATTTTCTTCCCTACTCGATTTTATGAGTTCCCCTTTGATGTCTGCTAGTTTGTTTTTTAGCTTTTTACAAAAGGATTGGGGCAATTGGAGTCCCTGGGGTAAAGTTTTACATTTACGTCAGCAAGTTGATGATTTAGTTTATGCTCTAATTAAGAAACGACGTGTTCAACCACAGGAAAATCGGGAAGATATCTTGAGTTTAATGATGTCTGCCCGTTATGATGATGGTGGATCTATGTCAGATCAAGAATTACATGATGAATTGATGACTTTATTATTAGCGGGACATGAAACTACCGCTTCCGCTTTGACTTGGGCTTTTTACTGGGTTGATTATTTACCTGAAGTACGAGAAAAATTACTGAAGGAATTGCATAATTTAGGAGAAAATCCAGAACCGGCTGCGATCGCAAAATTGCCTTATTTAACTGCAGTTTGTCAAGAAACTCTGCGTATCTATCCGATTGTTGCGAATGCTGTTCCTAGAATTGCCCTAGCTCCGATTGAAATTTGCCGTTATCAATTACCCAAAGGTACCTGGTTAATTCCTGCAATTTATATGGCACATCACCGCGAAGAAATTTATCCGCAATCAAACCAATTTAAACCAGAAAGATTTTTAGAAAGACAATTTAGCCCCTATGAGTTTTTCGCCTTCGGTGGCGGAAATCGTCGCTGTATCGGCATGGCTTTTGCAATGTATGAAATGAAGTTAGTTTTAGCAACAATTTTAAAGCAATTTGAAGTATCAAGAATTGAAAGAAATCCCCTAAAACCAGTGCGTCGCGGATTAACTTTAGCCGCACCCGGAGGAATGAAAATGGTAGCCACTCCCGTTAAGAAAATGGTGAAAACTCCCGTAGCAGTTTAATTGTAGGGTGCACTCACGGCTAA
>DESS01000312.1:11060-11209 GCA_002361335.1 Richelia sp. UBA3308 | reverse complement strand
ATATTGCCGTGACGCACCATTGTCATACCAAGATTATTAGAAATTACACAATCGCCCTCAGCCGTCGAGAGGCTGGGGCTACAATTACAAAGCCCGTCTACAGGGGCTAAAATCCATGTGAAATTTTTGTAGGGTGCACTCACGGCTAA
>DESS01000312.1:5661-11009 GCA_002361335.1 Richelia sp. UBA3308 | reverse complement strand
ATATTGCCGTGACGCACCATTGTTATTGATATTTTTTTTATTCAACATAAATAATTATCTCTCACCATCCAACCGAAAATTACGTAACCGCAAAGCATTAGTAACAACAGAAACCGAACTAAAAGCCATAGCAGCACCTGCAAAAATTGGGTTTAACAACCAACCAAATATGGGAAATAAAATTCCCGCAGCGATGGGAATACCTAAAACGTTATAAAAAAATGCAAAGAATAAATTTTGACGAATATTATTTATAGTAGCCTGAGAAAGTTTGATCGCTGTAACAATTGAACGCAAATCACCGGAAATTAAAGTAATATCACTTGCTGCGATCGCCACATCTGTTCCGGTACCAATTGCCATTCCCACATCAGCTTGGGCTAAGGCTGGAGCATCGTTTATACCATCTCCTACCATGGCGACAATTTTGGGTTTTCTTTTTACCCTTTCAGCTTGCAAAGACTTGACAACAGCGGCTTTTTTATCTGGTCTAACTTCTGCAAAAACCCGCTCAATACCAACTTCCGAGGCAATTGCTTCTGCCGTGGGACGGTTATCTCCTGTTAACATTACCACTTCCAAACCCATCTTACACATTCTTTGTACCGCTTCAATAGAAGTAGGTTTCAAAGTATCGGCAATTCCCATCAAACCTTCAACTTCCCCATCCACCGCAATCCAAATTACCGTTTGCCCTCGGGATTCCCAAGTGTGTTTTTCCTCTGAGAATAAATTAGTATCAATTCCAATTTCAGATAACCATCGCTTAGTGCCAATTTGCACGAACCTATCTGTAATATATCCCTGAACGCCGCTTCCCGCAATCGCTTCAAAGTTGTGAGCATCTACTAATTCCACACCCTGAGACTGGGCATATCTAACTACGGCTTCAGCTAAGGGATGTTCGGAATTACGCTCTAGAGACGCTGCTAACTTAATAAGTTTCAATTCATTTTGATTCGCAGTACCGTTCACACTCACAAAGTTGCTAACTGTTGGTTTTCCTTCCGTTAAAGTGCCGGTTTTATCCAAAACAATCGCTTGAATTTTATGAGCGAGTTCTAAACTCTGTGCTCCTTTAATCAAAATACCATTTTCAGCACCTTTACCCGTACCCACCATTACCGATGTCGGAGTTGCTAAACCCAAAGCACAGGGACAAGCAATAATCAAAACTCCTACAGTAGTAATTAAAGCGAGGCTGATATTACCAGTGAGATAAAACCAAATCACAAAAGTAGAAATTGCGATCGCAATCACCACCGGCACAAACCACCCCGTCACTCGATCTGCTAATCTTTGAATTGGGGCTTTACTTCCCTGGGCTTGTCTAACTAATTGCACGATTTGTGAAAGTACGGTATCTTTCCCTACCCTTGTTGCCCTAAATTTAAAACTACCAGTTTTATTAATCGTCGCGCCGATAACTTCATCACCGGGCTGCTTTTTCACGGGTAGGCTTTCCCCCGTCACCATTGCTTCGTCAATCGTAGAAGTACCTTCAATAACTTCCCCATCTACAGGTATTTTCTCACCAGGACGAACCAGAACAATGTCATCAAGCTCAACTTCTTGAATGGGAACATCTAATTCCCTTCCGTTGCGAATTACCCGCGCATCCCTAGCTTGCAAACCAATTAATTTACGAATTGCTTCGCTAGTTTGTCCTTTAGCACGATTTTCTAACAATTTTCCTAATAAAATCAAAGTAATTACAACAGCAGCCGTCTCGTAATATACCTCTGGCATTAAACCTTGATTGAGAAAAAAATCGGGGAATATAGTTGCAAACAAGGAATAGAAAAACGCTGCCGAAGTACCCAAGACAATCAAAGTATCCATTGTTGCTCCGTGACGTTTCAAAGCTTTCCAAGCCCCGGTATAGAACCCATAACCACACCAAAACTGTACAGGTGCGGTTAGTGCTAGCTGCAACCACGGATTGTGCAACCATGCAGGGATTACAGGTAATTCTAATCCAGTCATCATTGGTAATGAACCAAAGATGAGGATAATACTAATTACACCTCCTACAATCACTTTACGAATCAAATCGCGGGATTGGACTTTATTAGCTAATTTATCTTCGTCATATTCCCCGGTAATCATTTCCTGCTCTTCCAGGGGAGTTGCACTGTACCCGGCTGCATCTACCACATCTTGAATCTGCTTAATAGTAGCTTGCTTGGGATTGTATTTAACAGTAGCTTGTTCGGCAGCAAAATTAACGTTACATTCCCTAACTCCAGGAATCGAACTAATAGCTTCTTCGATGCTATTGGCACAGGAGGCACAACTCATACCTCGTAATTTAAGGGTAGTGGTATCCATAATTGGAATTTAGTTAACTCCAGCGAGAATACTCGCTTCTTATACATTTTGACCGAAATAGGGTGCAAGCTCCCGGATTCATCTCAAACCACAATCATCTTCCAAAAATCCTCAATGTAAGAATCTTGCCAGCCTTGGTAATTGATTTTTGTTACGGTAATCTTTTCTGGGATATTGCGGTTTATTTGTAAAAAATTGCACGCCATAACAAACAATCCCAAGCAAAACAAGAGTAAAATTTTAGACTTCATTGAACAAATGTATGCTTTTCATGAATTCAAAATATTGCCCTGTTCATAAACCAGCTTTTAAACTTAAAAACTAAATCAATTTTCAGGTTGGGAGATAACGGTTTTACCTGGTACAATTCCTGCAATATTCAACCTGATTTTGTAAACACTCTCACCTGCTGTGATAAAAAGCGTTTTATAATCTTCATCTCCCCAAGCTAAATTAGTGACTGATTTGGGAACAGTAATTTTGTCTAGAAGTTCACCATTAGGAGAAAAAATCCAAACTCCTCCAGAACCACTACAGTAAACATTCCCTTTAACATCCACCTTCATCCCATCGGGTACACCTTTATCTTTAGGCCCAGGTAACTCAGCAAATACCTTACCGTTAGTTAAAGTTCCATCTGCTTTCACATCAAAAACGCGAATGTGTAATTTCTCTGAATCACTTACATACAATCTTTTCTCATCGGGGGAGAAAGCAATTCCATTGGGGCGCACCATCTCCTTGTTGAGCAAAGTTAGATTTCCGCTTGGTTGCCAACGATAAATACCATAAAATCCCAGTTCTTCCTCTTCTTGCTTAATTCCATAGGGAGGGTCAGTAAAATAAATACTACCATCAGAACGAACAGCAATATCATTGGGACTATTGAGACGCTTATCCCCATAACGCTCTGCCAAAACTGTAATTTTACCGTTTTTCTCGGTGCGTGTCAGTTTGCGATTGTGTTGAGCGGTAATTAACCGTCCTTCCCGATCTAAAGTATTACCATTAGGATTTCCCGCAGGACGACGAAACACCGAAATCTTACCACTAGTTGTCCATTTATAAAGGGTGTCGGCTGGGATATCGCTAAAAAGTAAAAAACCGCTGGGATCCCACACCGGACCTTCTGTAAACTTAAAACCATCGGATATTTTTTCTAACTTGGCGCTACTGTCAATAATCGCTGGAGGATTAGCTTTTGTATTTCCACAGCTTTGCTGTAACGCCAACACATTTAGTAATAAACTGTACGCAATAATTCGTAAAATATTTTTCTTCACAAGAAATTTCCCCACCAGAAGCTAATATTTACTTCGTGAAATAACTATATATTATTTCCAGCATGAGAAAATTATTTTTTAGATAAAGGGACAAGTTTTCTGACTTTACCATCACTTTTAGATGTAACGTAAATTTCACCCTGTTCATCTACCCCAAAACGGACATCAGAACGTTTGCTATCAATAATTTCCAGAAAACTAGCTGATTTTTTACCATCAAAAAGCCTAAGTTCTTTGATTTGTGCTTGTTTACCATTTACAAGTTCATCTACAGATACATGAAAAAAACGCCCATCGTTACCAAAATCAGCAAAAATATATTGACCAACTAATTCGGGAATCGCTTTACCCCTATAAACATAACCACCTGTAATTGCAATTCCATAAAAACCTTCGTAATCTGAAGGAATATCATGGTCATATTGAGCTACCGGATAAGTATAACCATACTTTGCATCATATGACGGTAAAGGGAACAGAGCATTCTCATTCTTTTCGTCTATTATCCAAGTACCTTCCCGATTTCCCCATCCATAATTAGCACCTTTCATACCAAGATTTACTTCTTCTATAAAAGCTTGTCCTATATCAGCAATTAACATTTTGCGATCGCCACCTCTATCCCAACTAAAACGATGGGGATTACGCAGTCCATAAGCCCAAATTTCTCCTAATGTTTTAGAATTGCCATCCTTCGCAAAAGGATTATCTTTGGGAATGCCATATTTACCATTACGACTATTATTACCAAAAGGATTTATCCGGAGAATTTTACCTAAAGGTGTACCCAAATCCTGTCCGTTATCAAGGGGGTCTGTTTCGCTGACGGGAAAGCCATTACTGCCACCATCAGCTACGGCTATGTACAACATACCATAATCACTATCCCCCGGTTTAGCATTGGGATTAAATCCTAATTGTCCTGTATTATGATCTTCATAGGGTTCTTCAATACGCATTATTTCTCGGAATCTGCCGATAAATGTATTGGCTGCTGGATTGTCAGCTTTCCACTCTAAAATTACATCGTGGTGAGAACTTTCTATTGTTTTATCTTCGTTATCAAAAATTCTTTTACTAACCTTAAAATCGGCAATACGATTGTTTTTTTCTTCACTGTGTACCGTATAAAAAATTCCATTTTTAGCAAATTCTGGATGAAAAGCAAAATAAGCAAAACCTTGCTGTTTGGTTTCATAACTAAATCCCGAACATACTAAATTTTTAAAATTCATATATAACGAAGCTTTACCATTTACAATTACATATAATTTCCCTCGCATATCATTAACAAATAATCGACCACTACCATCACCTGCATGAGTTAAGAAATTCAATCTTGCTACTTTGTCTCTTCCAGTCCCACTTTGAGGAATTTGTACAATTTCTTCAAATCCTACAGCTAGTTGTGATTTTTCAATTTTTTCAGGAATCGGGTTAGTTATTTGGGCATAAGAAACACGTGAAAAAACTAAACTTGATATCAGAACTAAGCAAATACGAAATAATGACATATAATTAAATAATTTCTGTCTGAATAACTGAAAAATCTATTAATATTTTTTGGACAAACAGCACTTGATCAATTTCCAGATGATAGTTATCATATTTGATCTGAGTAATGAGTAATAAGTAATCAGTAATAAGTATTCATGACTAGTACCGCTACCCTTCGGGAACCCCTACGGGGAACGCGGAAGTAAGAAGTAAGAAGTAAGAAGTAAGAAGTTTGAT
>DESS01000312.1:0-5617 GCA_002361335.1 Richelia sp. UBA3308 | reverse complement strand
TTTACGCCGTGTTGTACTAGTAGAATACGCGCTATCTTTTCAATAGGGTTATATAGTAAGTAATTCGCCGGACTTGAGATGATTTAAATGTTACCACACAATCATATGTGTAACATTGCCTAGAAGAATTTCTTTTAGACAATGTTAAGCAAGATATTTCAGTTTTGACGAGTTTTCAAGCTTTGATTAACTTTTAGCACCCGCACCACCTCCGACTACAATAGTGTCGTAAACTTTGTCTGTAGATGATTGTAGAGTTTGTTTTGTTAATTTCATGGTAATGTCTCCTGATTAATTGCAAATGATTATTTTATGTGGTGTTTTAACTCAAACATATGGGTAGAATTCCCCACCGGGCATGGGAGAATCCATCCAAGGTAAATCTTTACTATATACAACGGCTCTTTGACTTAAATCTGCATGAATCTTCATAACAATCTCTCAATCTCTTGGTTTTATCGGTAAAAATGTATTCTATTATCTTGCTTATCTACTAATAGATCAATAAACGTCCAAAAAAAATTAGGCCTTCACCAACTGTACTAACTGTTCAACCACCCCTCGAAAATGGGACACACCCTTATAAGCACGAGCAATTAGCAGTTCTCCTTCTAGGAGGGAGAAAATTAATTGAGCCATGGCCGTTGTATCTCCAGGGAAGTTAAAAACACCTCCGGCTACCCCTTCATTCAATAGCTTGGTCAAACGAATTTCATTTTCTTGGTAAAATTGAGAAACTTGTTCGCACAGAGGGGAGTTTAGGGTTTTAACTTCAGCACCGAGCATTCCGCACAGACAGGCTTTGTCTTGTTTGCCGCTACTGAGAGTGGCTTCAAATAATCCACAGTAACGGCGTAACTTTACTTCCGCAGACTCAGGGGAGTCTAAAATTGTATCCACTACCCTTAAGAAGTAGGGGCTGTAACGCTCCAGCAAAGCTACTAACAAATCATCCTTAGATGGAAAATAGTAATGAATGCTGGCTTTACGAACACCGACTACTTGACTGATATCAGCATAGCTCATGGCATTTAAACCAACGGTTTGAATTAGTTCCTGAGCGGTGTCCAGAATTTGAGTGCGAGTATTGCTTGATTTCATATTTCTATACTACCTACTAATAGATAGATTAATATGAAAGTTTACAATGATGCCAAGTCTAAAATTAGACTTTTATTTTAAAAGTTTATTGCTGCTCTAATTGAGGGTAGTTTGAATTTCAACCCCGGAAGCTAATAATTTATGGACGGGACACTTATTGGCAATTTCTAGAAGCCTCTGCTTTTGCTCTGGAGTCAGATTTCCTTCTACGTGCAGGCGAGCGAAGATTTGGTATTGTTTCTTTTTCACTCACAACATCTACGTTTACACTCGTAAGCTCCCAACCTTTACGCTCAGCGTACATTTTCACAGTGATCGCTTTACAAGAACCTAAACCGGCCAGTACAAAATCTAGGGGTGTTGGTCCTTTATCATCACCACCAACTTCTAGCGGTTCATCGCTTGTAAGATGAAATTTATCGTTAATAACAATATCATGACGATACCGCTCCGATGTTGAAGAAATTTTAACTGGGTACACAATTAACCTCCAATCATTTCAGAAAAATTTTTCCTCGGTTATCTACTAATAGGTAAATAAAAATAAAAAACCAACTTTTGACTACCTGTGTATTTGCTAAAAATAAACCCAAACGGAACAGAATAATTTTCCCTCCCTTTTGAGTTGATATTGAAATCCTACTAGTAGGTAGACGGTCTGTCAAGCATGAAAATATGTTTTTCTCTAATGAGTAAGGAGATTTATCGTAGGGTGCCGTCACGGCTCAAATAACTTTGGGGAAAGATTAAGAATTAGATATTGCCGTGACGCACCATTCTTGTAGCAAGATTATTAGAAATTACACTGAATCGCCCTCAGCCGGCTAAGGTTGGGGCTACAATTACAAAGCCCCTAAAGGGCTAAAATCCGCGATCGCTGTTGACTGAGGGAGGGAGAAATTTTTATAGGTAATCGCCTTCCGCTTACAAGAACAGCAATATAACTTAATGGCTGCCGAATATAAACAAGAATGGGGACATTCATTCCCCCTGAAAAATTCTCATCATCCGTCTATAAAATGCGACTCAACGACAATATAACCCTAGATACAGAAGAATATCACAAAGAATTACTTAGTTTACAAGACGAAAAATATAAAATGGTAATCAGCCGTCAGTGGAAAACTAAAAACGGTTATTCCATGAAAGAATGGTACTTCCGTCACGATAAAATTATGGATTTCTTCCTCGTACAAAACTTTCTTGGCGAGCGCGATGAAATCAAAACACGCTTAAACGAACACATAGGGTATCCGCGTTTTAGCGGTGTTTATTTTTTATTAGCAAACCTACTCCAAGCAGACGCAGCATTCCAACTACGAGAAAATTTAATTCAATATGCTGCCGATACCAACGATCATACAGTCAGCGATACCTTTGTAAAACTATTGCGCTCTAGAAAGCTTTAATTGAAATTTCTTTTTTGTTTAAATCACCCTTGCAATCTGTGAATTAGTATCATTTATTGCATTTTTTTTTCGCTATTGCTAAATAAAAATATCAAAAAATATAAAATTTATTCTCAAGGGTAGCCACAACAGCAAAACCAGATATAGCGGTTTACACTTGAATGCAATACAAATTGAACCTCACTCTCATTCCCTTTCCTTATTAAGGAGAGGGATGTCCGACAGCACAAGGTGAGGTTTTGAGATCGATGACTGGTAAAAATTTCCCCTATGTAATTTTCCGAACTCCATTAAAAATAATACTCTGATAAATTGATGTTCTACGGTAAATACGTAATTAATTACTTTTTATTCTCCCTTATATGTTTAAAATCACCAGTATTAGAAGAAAGGTTTGGTTTTTTCTAGCTTTTATTTTGACATTGTTATTTATTTTTCAACTTTCTTTTTCTTGGATAAATACGAAACAATCAGCCAAGCCGAAATTAAAAGACTGGCAAATCAATGGTATTGTCGCTGCCCTGGATGATGGCGATCTAAAAATACAGAGATATACTTTTGATCAACTCAGAGAATACCAACTCAAAAATTTAAATCAACAGCAGGCACAAAAGATAGCTAAGAAAGCAATTAATCTGTTGAAAAATGATTTAGTTGATTCACACATTCGTATTAGTGCAGCAAAAGTTTTAGGGAATTTAGAAAATGCTTCTTTACCCTATATAGAAGATATCGCCGCTATCCTCAAAGATGAAAAAGTTGATTCACGCATTCGCAGTGTTGCAGCCCTAGTTTTAGGAAATTTAGGGGATGCCTCTTCAGCCTATGCTCAAGATATTGCCGCTTTCCTTAAAGATGAAAAAGTTGATCCTGATATTCGCGGTGTTGCAGTCTATGCTTTATTCAATTTGGGGGATGCCTCTTCACCCTACATACAAGATATTCTCAGTTTCCTTAAAGATGAAAAAGTTGATTCATTTGTTCGCGCTAGTGCAGCAGAAACTTTAGGAAATTTAGGGGATGCCGCTTCACCCTACATTCAAGATATTCTCAGTTTCCTCAAAGATGAAAAAGTTGATTTAAATGTTCGTCGGGATGCAGCACAAGCTATAGGGAATTTAGGGGATGCCTCTTTACCCTATATTGAAGATATTCTCGCTGTTGTCAAAGATGACAAGGTTGACTTAAATATTCGTCGTGATGTGGCAGATGCTTTAGGGAAAATTACCAAATTAAATTTAAATCAAGTTCTGTTGGTTTTAAATAACTTTTACTATCCCAAACAAGCATCCAAAGATGAATGGCGTTTCCGGACTTATTTTCTTGGTGGTGGAACAGAAGAAGTAAAAACTTTACTAAAATGGTTGGGACATAATGACAACAGGAAAATTCCCACAAAGCTCACCCATCACATCGGTAAAGGAGCCTTAGAATTCTTTGCTAAAATTTGGCAACCTAGCGAAGGCTTAACATTACGCGATCGATTAGCTTCAAGAATTATTGAAGTTACCAAAGCAGTTTCTTGGCAGCCCCAGGACATATTTTTACTGGAAACCCATTATAATAACCTCAAAAAAGCTGGATACAACAAAGCTGATTCCATTGTGTCAATAATCACTAGACTCCAAGATTGGAAATGGTTATTCAGCTTGAGAAATATCATCTTGATTCACCCTGCTTTGTGGCTCCTACTGATCTTTGCTTATCCTAAATATCCCAAAATCCAAAGGATCTTTTTCTGGAATCCTTGGGTAAGAAAAATTTTCGGTATGGGTTATGTAGGCTTTCTGCTTACCTGGATTCCTTTCCTACGTCGCAGATTATTTGAACCATTCCGAGCTTCTTTACTCGCAGATGCAAGATTAAATAATTTTGACGAACAATGGTATTTTTCCTCATCAAGGATTGTGAAAAATTACAAGTCAAAACAATTTCTCACAATTAGCTCAGCAATACCTAGCATCAAAGGAAAAACCTTCTTGATAGGGGATTCTGGCTTGGGTAAATCAATGTTTCTGCGACATCTAGCAAATAATTCTGTTTCAACTACAGTTTATTTACCTGCTAATAAATGCTCTAAAGGAGTAATTGCAGCCATTCAAGCCAAACTACAAGCACAAGTAAAAGATGCTAAATTCCTGAAAAACTTGATTTACAGCGGTGCCATTGATATTTGTATCGATGGACTGAATGAAGTTACAGCAGATACTAGATTAAAAATCAAACATTTTGTAGATAATTATTTCTGGGGTAATATTATCATCACTACTCAAACTTTAGAATGGGAACCCCCGGCAAAAGCGAAAATATTTTGCTTACAACCCCTACAATCAAAAGAAATAGAAGAATTTTTAATATCTCGTGAGTTACACAACTCTAAAAATGTTCCTCTACAGGGTTTACAATACCAACAAGCCTGCAAACAATACCTCAAACAAGTTTTCCATAATAAACAATCACTTGAAGAATTAACCGCTATCAAACGGGTACTTTGCAACCCCATGGATTTAACCTTGGTTGCCCAAATACAGGAGCAGGGCAAACAACCAGACTTATTTCGCTTGCAACAACAGCAATATAATTTAATGGCAGCTGAATATCAGCAACAATGGGGACATCCATTCCCTCTGAGAAAGTTCTCATCATCCGTCTACCAAATGCGGTTAAACGATGAAAAAACCCTCAATGACGAAGAATTTCACCAAGAATTACTTAGCTTATCAGACGAAAAATATAAAATGGTTATCAGCCGTCAATGGCAAACTATAAACGGTGAAACAATTAAAAAATGGTACTTCCGCCACGATAAAATCATGGATTTCTTCCTAGTACAAAACTTTCTTGGCGATGGCAATGAAACCAAAGCAATATTAAAAGAACACATAGGAGATCCCCGATTTCGCGGTGTTTATTTCTTACTAGCAAACCGACTCCAACCAGACGCAGCATTCCAACTACGAGAAAATTTAATTCAATATGCAGCCGAAACCAACGATCATACAGTCAGCGATACCTTTGTAAAACTGTTGCGCTCTAGAAAGCTTTAAAACAAAGTAAGAAGGAAGAGCCTTTATTTGGCTGGAATTGGGATGGGGTATAATGCCCAA
>DESS01000163.1 GCA_002361335.1 Richelia sp. UBA3308 | reverse complement strand
GCACCCAACTGAAATTGGCTATATTAACAATATTAATAAATTAACAATATTAATAATATGATGTCGGGCTAATTACTTACTATATAACCCCATTAAAAAGATGCCGCCTATTCTATTACTCATTACTCCTTACTCACAGGACTTACGCTATTGTCACAATATCCTGTTGGTGCCGTACTCTCATACCTTGATTACTTCATAAAAATGCTTACATAGCGTCACAGCACCCTACAAGAAAAGGCGGCCAGTTGCGGCCATTCCTAACTCATTACTCATTACTCATTACTCCTTACTCAACCCACAAATATGATAACTGTTTAACCGGACATGATATAATTACCTTCTATCGTCCTTACCCCTAGCAAATGGTTCATCAGTACTAGATTCTATAGCTCTAATACGATTTTGTAATTGTTTTATAGTTTGTAAATTATAACGCTGTAAAGAATAACCAAACCAAACGACGCTAGCACCAAACACGACGATACAACTAGCTAAAATACTTGCAAGCATTCTCACTTGCGATCGCAAATAATTGACTTGGCGATTTTGGTTTTCCAATTGTAAAAGAGACTCAGTTTTTGGGTATTTGGCTTCGGGTTTAAATCCTGCTTCTATTTGTGCTACTTGTTTAACTTTAGTAGGGGGTTCAAAAGCAACCTTTTTGCGAAGCCAGTTAACAATCAAATCAGGAGAGTTCTTTTTACACCAACGCCATGCAATGACTTTAAATGCTGGTTTAGATACCCTAGCAATCAATTTTAAGCAACCTTTAAGGGTACGAGAACGAAACTTTTGGTTGATGAGATTGATTGAACCTATATCATAAAGATTATCTATGATAAGTTTAATCGAAGCTTCTTCTCTATGGGTTAAATTTTCCACTAAAAGAAGAATATCACGTATTTTTTCTTCTTCTTTTTTCTTCTCTAATTGTACTTGTGTCAAGTCATCCGATTGTAGCATTCGGGTTTCCATGGTGTTTTGGCTGGCAGCATATAGCTATTTTTACTGTGATATAACAATTTTTTCATGAAATAACATAAGCAAACAAGTTCAGTTTTTGCAAAAAATAAGGTTTACATTGGATTTCCATGGCAAATTATCCCCCTCAGTTTTATCCTATTGACGATTGTAATGAATCCTTACAGGAAAAATTATCAAAATCAAGTAAAAACTATAAAAATTGCACAATTTTCCGATTTGGCATTGGTGATTTTATGTATAAATTTGATTGGTTGGATATCCAAAACCTTTGTAGAGACGCAAGGGTATCGCGTCTGGGATATTTAATATATAACGTCTCTACATTTAAATTCAGCCACCAGGTAGGCAACGCCTCAATTATTAATCAACAAAGCGACGGGGAAATTTTGTAAGATATCTCGTACCCAAAGTGCATCTTCACCTTCAACCTGTTGTCCTGTAAACACATCTTGCCAATTAGGAGTGGAATCCCCAGGGGGAACAATGCGAGTTTCTTGCCAAACTTGTTCGCCGAAGGGATATTCGCCAATTTCTACTAAAGAAGTAAATATTCGGGGTGTAATTACGATTATCTTCTGTTCTCCTAATTCTCGACTGAATCCCACTAAGTGACTTTTTAAACTTCCAGCCACTGTTAATTTTTCGTAGGTTCCCCGTTGAAATAAGTCTAAGTATTCTCGCCGTGTTTGCAAGGTTTTATAAATCAAGAATAGTTTGATTCTTGCGTCTTCAGGGGTTTCTCGTAGCTGTGCGATATAATCAAGTATATCCGCTGGGCTTTTGGATTTAATTTCTTCAAGATACTGTTGTCGTTTCTTAAAGTCTACCGGACGACGGTTATCTGGATCGACCAAACTCAAATCCCAAAGTTCGCTTCCTTGATAAATATCAGGAAGTCCTGGTACGGTAAGTTTGAGTAATGTTTGTGAAAGAGAATTTAGGATACCGTAATACTGAATTTTTTGTTGAAAAGGACGGAAAGCTTTTAAAAATTGATTTTCCGGACTATCTTTCAACACTCGTTCGGCAAAGTTAGTAAAGCCATCTTCGTAATCGCTATCATTTTTGAGCCATGCTGTGTGGACTTTTGCTTCTCGAATTGCTTTAATAATATACTCTTTTATCCGCTCTACAAAAGTGGGATATTCTTCTTTACTGAAAGGAAAAGCCCCGAGAAGGGTTTGATAAAATAAATACTCGTCGTTAAAAGTGGGTATATCTCGTCCACCGACGTAATCTTTATGAGCTGCGTTAATTTCGCGCCATTGTTTCAAATTTTGTTCCCATTCTTCAGGAATCTCTGACAAAACGTTAATTCTGGCTCTGACATCTTCCCCGCGTTTGGTATCGTGGGTAGATGTAGTATTCATTGTATGGGGCCAATTTGCAATCTGGTTGGAATTGTAGTTATGAAAGTCTTCTAAGGATACACCAAAATGTACCGGATGGGAACCTACTTCATTGAGGGAAACCAATCTGTTGTAAACATATAGTACAGTATCTTCCACACCTTTGGCCATTAAAGGTCCGGTAAATTGCTGCAATCTCATCAAGAAACGCAACCATTCTTCCCTATCTTCCTCTGTGAGATGTTCGTCAAACTCCAATAAGAGAAATTTCTCAATAAAACTAAGTTCGTTGAGGAAGTTGGGAATATTCTTTTTGGCTTGAGTCATTACTTGCTCAATATATTCCTGATCGGCGGAACTTGCTCCACCACCGTTAATATAGGTACGATAAACAGGAAATACTGCTAAAATTTCCACCAAAGCAGCTTTTAATCCGTACATTGTGAAATCGCTAGCATAACGGTAACGACCAGATATTTTCTTGAAAAGGTGAGCTAAATTATCAATATCTCCTGCTAAATGTTTCTCAATAATTAATCTTTTGTTCTTGTCTATTAACTCTTCGCAATCAACAGCTTTACCAATAAAACGATGGTAAATCTCGTCAAATTGCTCTTGCTTCGATTGGTCGCATAAAATACCATTAAGTTGATTAAGAAAGTCGTATCCTGTAGTTCCTTGAATCGGCCAAGTGATCGGTAATTCTTCTTGAGGTTCGAGAATTTTTTCTACAATTAAATATACTTCTGGTGCTTTTTCTCGCAGTCTATTGAGGTATTGTGCAGGATCGTATAAACCATCTATATGATCGATTCTCAATCCATTAATTTTACCTGATTCTACTAATTGAAAAATTAAATAATGAGTAGTTTCAAACACCTTTTCATCTTCAATACGAAGCGATATTAAATCATTAACTGTAAAAAAGCGTCTGTAATTAAGTTCTTCATTACCAACTTTCCAGTAAGCAAGACGGAAAAATTGTTCTGTGAGTAGATTTTCTAATAAATCAAAGCTTTCCGGTTTGCCAACTTCTCCATTAAAGGTACGAATATTTTCTTCAATATATTCTTTTACCTCTTCAGAATCATTCCAGAGTTCCCATAACATTCGTTTGATGAAGTTGATTTGTACTTCTCGTTCTCGTCCTTCTTCACCAGATGGAATGTATTTTAAAGTATAGAGAACACCTAGAAGTTTGACGAAAGCAGGATTATCTCTACCAAGTTTTTCCTCTAAACGTCCCAAATCGTATGTCAGAACTTGATTGTAAGATTCGATGCGGATCGGAAATTTATGAGAATAATAGTTAATAGTTAAACCATTTTTCTCATATTGAATTTGTAATTCACCAGATTCGAGACAATCGCCGCAAAATCTTCCTAAAAAAGGCGCTAATACCTTACAATTATTTTCCGGATAGTGATGATTCCAATCAATATCGAAAAAGTCTCTATACTCAGAATCAGAACCATTTTCTAAAACATCCATCAGCATCTCATTTTGGCTATCAAAAGCCATATGATTCGGTACAATATCCTGAACCCAACCAATATTTAAAGAGTCAAGATGTTCGACTAATTCTTCAAATTTTTCCGCACCTCCTAATTCTGGGTCAATTTTACGAGGATTAACCGCATCATAACCGTGAGTACTACCTTGTCTAGAAGTCAGAATTGGAGAAGCATATAAATGAGAAACACCTAATTCTTGCAGATAGGAAGCAATTGTTTTTGCTGTTGCAAAACCAAAGCTAGGAGTAAATTGAATCCGATATGTTGCTAAAGGTATTTGCATCATGAGTATTTTAGAATTTAGAATGCCCGAATTTAGAATTGAGATTTGAGATTAATATTTAATAGTTAGGAGTTCGGGGTAATTAAAGCTTAAAAGTTATCAATTCCCCATGCCCTATGCCCTATGCCCCATGCCCTATGCCCCATGCCCCCATCCCTTTATCTACAAACTAATTACTGTAAACCACAACGCTGTAAGGATTTAGATTCATTGGTGAGCTACTAGATCCATCGAGTTTGTCTGGTATTTGAGAACCTTTTCCTCCCCAAGTTTCTTCACTTGAATCAAGTATTTTTTGCCAAGTTCCGTTATTGTTATTTTCTGTAATATTAACAGTTTCCGAGCCAAAGTTAAGCCAGCAAATAATTTTACTGTCTTGATGGTATCTGTGAATGCGTAGAACTTTTTCTGGTTGAAGTACTGTTGCTTCTAATTGATTTTTATTTAAGTTTGCTAATGCTGGAATATCTCTTCGCATTTGTAGTAATTTTTGATGAAATAACCACAGCTTTTGATGTTCTCCGCTTTGACGCTTGTGCCAATTTAATTGGGATTTTTTAAATGTTTCTTCTGCTTGAGGATCTGGTGCTTCTTTCCCCTCAATTTCGTGGAATGCTGCAAATTCCGCTTTTCTACCTTTTCTGACTGCTTCGATTAAATCGCGATCGCCATGACTAACAAAATAAAGAAATGGTGTAGTCTCGCCATATTCCTCACCCATAAATAACATGGGAATGTACGGTGAAAGTAAAAGCGCTGCTGCTGTCAGTTTCAAAGCTTCAAAGGATATCAAATTAGAAAGTCTATCCCCTAACATTCTATTCCCAACTTGGTCATGGTTTTGGGAACAGACTACAAATTGACTAGAAGCGCAATCGCTGGGATCTTCACCATGATATCTACGACGGTGTTTGGAATAATCCCAAGTATAAACAAAGCCTTTACGATAGGCTTTGGCTAACTGTTCTAAATCGCCAAAGTCTTGATAATATCCGTTCTTTTCCCCTGTCAGTACAGTATGTAAAGCATGGTGAAAATCATCACTCCATTGAGCATCCATACCGTATCCGCCTACTTTTGGAGAACGAATAATTCGGGGATCGTTAAGGTCACTTTCAGCGATTAAATAAAACTGACGACCCTTTTTCTGTTCTAACTGAGTCACAGCTTCTACCATTTCTGCCAAAATATGCTTTGCACCAAAGTCATAAATAGCATGAACAGCATCCAAACGTAATCCATCTAAATGGTAATTTTCCAACCAATATAAAACGTTTTGTACAAAGTAGTGCCGCACCCCATCACTATAGGAATCATCAAAATTAACTGCACTACCCCAAGGAGTTTTGTAATTATCCGTAAAATAAGTTCCATAACCCCAAAGGTAATTCCCTTCCGGTCCAAGATGGTTATAAACTACATCTAAGATTACCGCCATACCTTGTTTATGGCAGGCATCAACCAGTTTCTTCAAACCATCAACACCACCATAGGAATTTTGTACGGCGTAAGGAAAAACACCATCATAACCCCAATTTCGACTTCCCGGAAATTGAGCCACAGGCATGATTTCAATCGCATTTACACCCAATTCTCGCAACTCTGGGATCCGGGGAATTATAGATTCAAAGCTGCCCTCTGGGGTAAAAGTTCCCACATGCAACTCGTAGATAACCATTTGCTCCAAAGGAACTCCTCGCCATTGTTGATCGTTCCACTTAAAGCTGCTGTGGTCAATTATTTCCGAAGCACCGTGAACCCCTTGTGGTTGAAAATGAGAAGCGGGATCGGCTCTATCTGTCTCACCGTCAAGCTGGTAATAATACAAAGTACCAGGTTTTATATCTGCGATCGAGCCGTGCCAATAACCCCGTTCATTCATTTCCAGAGGCACAATTTTATCTTGGGGATCGACTAAATGCACTGCAACTTTTCCTACGGTAGGTGCCCACATAGTAAAGCTGCAAGTATTGTTTGAATATTGAGAACCGATATGTTGCATGATTAATTCCTAATTCCGGCGTTGGTAGATGGAGGGATTGGTAAGGAGGCAAGGAGACAAGGAAGGAAGGGGACAAGGAGATGGGGAGATAAGACAAATATTCATAATTCCTCACTCATGACTACTCACCACTCACTACTCACTCCTCACTACTCACTACTTACTCCTAACTATTTTTTATTCATCGTCCTGTTCTTGGCTTAGTTTACCAAGCCTCTGAAGTATGATTATGGAACGCGCTTCTACTTTGATTGGTTTATCTTTCATGTAGCGTTTACCGCGTTGGACAAAGCGGGGTTTGGTTGTGTCTACAATAGTTACCCATTCCCATTCGTGCAACTCTGGAGGAATGATAAATTCTAATATTTCATAGTGCGTATTAAATAATATTAAGAAACTTTCGTCAATAATACGTTCCCCTCTAGGGCCTGGAGAAGCAATTCCTTCACCATTGAGAAAGATCCCAATAGCTTTAGCAAAACCACCATTCCATTGTTCTTCCGTCATTTTACCGCCATCAGGGTTAAACCAAGAAATATCGGTTACTTCAGTACCGCGAATTGCTCTTCCTTGGAACCACTTACGCCTTTTAAATACTGGATGTCGGCGACGAAAATCGATTAATTGCCGGGTAAAATCGAGTAAATTCTCGTTTTCTTCTTGTAAATCCCAATCTAACCAGGAAGTCTCGTTATCCTGACAGTAAGGATTGTTATTTCCTCCCTGAGTTCGTCCCATTTCGTCTCCCATTAATATCATGGGTACCCCTTGGGAAAGTAATAATGTAACTAAAAAGTTTCTTCGCTGTTTTTTACGTAGCTTCTCAATTGCTAAGTCTTGTGTTTCACCTTCTACTCCGCAATTCCACGAACGGTTGTAACTTTCTCCATCACGGTTATCTTCACCATTGGCTTCGTTCTGTTTCTCGTTATAACTAACTAAGTCATTCAATGTAAAACCATCATGAGCGGTAATAAAATTAATACTAGCGCTAGGGCTGCGTCCGTTACACTCATAAAGGTCGGAACTACCTGTAAATCGATAGGCAAATTCTGCTAAACGACTATCTTCTCCTCGCCAGAAGTCTCGCACTGTATCCCGATATTTTCCATTCCACTCGGACCATAATAAGGGAAATTCACCTACTTGGTATCCTCCTTCACCCACGTCCCAAGGCTCTGCAATCAATTTTACATCAGCCAAAACTGGATCTTGGTGGATAATATCGAAGAATGCTGCTAATTTATCTACTGCGTATAATTCTCTAGCCAAAGCTGACGCTAAATCAAAACGAAAACCATCAACATGACATTCTAATACCCAATACCGCAAACTGTCCATAATCAACTTGAGTACCTGGGGATCGCGAACATTGAGGGAGTTTCCGCAACCTGTAAAGTCCATGTAATAGCGTAGATCCCCATCCACCAAACGGTAGTACGAAGCATTATCAATACCTCGTAAAGATAGAGTCGGGCCCATGTGATTACCTTCACCGGTATGGTTGTAAACCACATCGAGGATAACTTCGATCCCGGCTTGATGCAGCCGTTTGACCATGTGCTTAAATTCTTTAAGCTGCTGTCCTAAACTACCGCTAGCGCTGTAACCGGAATAAGGAGCCAAGTAACATATTGAATCGTAACCCCAATAGTTTCTCAACTCCTTACCAACCAAATGTCCCGGATGGGATAAAAAATGATGAATGGGCATCAATTCCACTGCAGTTACACCCAAAGACTGGAGATGAGAAATCGCTGCAGGGTGAGCCAGTCCGGCATAAGTTCCCCGTAGTTTTGCTGGTATTTATTCGTGTAGGTTGGTAAAACCTTTAACGTGGGTTTCGTAAATTATCGTTTCGTGCCACGGTGTTTGTAGTAATTGATCTCCTTCCCAGTCAAAGCTTTGATCTACAACCACTGATTTCGGAATTAAATGAGCATCATTTAGATCGGAAAATCCCAAATCATCTTGGGGATCGTCCCAACGATAACCAAAAATTTCTTCGCCAAAATCAATATCTCCATCAATGGCATAGGCGTAGGGATCAATTAATAATTTATTTGCATTAAACCGATGTCCTTGATCGGGAGCAAACGGACCGTGTACTCTAAACCCATAACGCTGACCAGGACCGATTGAAGGTACGTAACCATGCCATGTAAAATTACTAACTTCTGTTAAAGATAATCGAGTTTCTCGTCCTTGTTTATCGAACAAGCATAATTCTACTGCCGTCGCGTTTTCTGAGAATATAGCAAAATTAGTACCCTTGCCATCCCAGTTAGCACCTAAAGGTAATGGTTTACCGGGCCATAATGAGAGGTACATACCCTAAATGCTCCTAATCGAAACGAACAATCCTGCAACCACAAATATTAATAAAATATTAAATCTTCTAAGATTATTTTAAGCATAGTTTGGGAATTGGGAATTGGGCATTGGGCATTGGAATACGCCCGCACAGGATCCGGGAATGGCCATTGGGCATGGATAAATTCTTAGTTAATAACTGCGATATGTGTTAATTCCTATCTCTTAATTTCCAACTTTCCACTCCTAAGTAAGTTGGTGCAAAAAAAGATCCCAATGTTAAGAAACCGAAACATTGGTAAAACCCTCCTGCCTATTGCCTTATCAAGCGGCTCAATTTTTCTTGGTGACTTACTTAACTCCTAACTCTTAACCATGCCCCATGCCCCATGCCCCATATCCCATGCCCCATGCCCAATTCGGCCATTCGGCCATTCCCAATACTATGCCGTTTCCAGCAGTTCTAAGATACGATACATCGGAACTTCTACCCAGTTGGGACGGTTTTTAAGTTCGTATTCTAGTTCGATGATTACTTTTTCTAGTACGAATCCGTCTATAAGTAGTTGTAGTTCTGATGGTTCCGAAGGTAGGAATGGTGCGTTTTTGGCTGTTGTCAAGTAGGATTTCAAGAAGGCAATACTCGACCAACAGTAGAAAAATTGTGTCCATTGTTCCATTAATGGCTGGTCATCTGGGAGTATGATGCCGCTTTCTTTTTCGTTACGTAAAGCTATACGACTCGAATAATAGAAGGATTCTATCATTCCGGCAATATCACGGAGGGGCGATCGCTTCATGCGTCGTTCGCTTAATGGACGGGTTCGATCGCCTTCAAAGTCAATAATGATAAAGTCTTTACCGCTGTATAGTACTTCATTAAGGCATAAATTACCGTGGGTGCGGGTTCGCATGGCGGTAATTTTTTGGTTGAGTATTGATTTAAGTCGAGCTAATATCATTTCTCGATTGTTCAATACTAACTGTGCTACGGGTTGAAGTTCGCTGGGTAACTGGATCAACTCCTTTTTCAACAGCAATAATACTTGTCCTGCTTGATTCCGCATGTATTGGTAAATCGAGCGCTGGTAAAAGGAGGTAAATGGCTCTGGGGCAAAGTTGGGATCTTCTTCGTCGGATGCTAATGCTAAGTGCATTTCGGCTGTACGTTGGCCTAGTAGTTGAGCATTCCGCAAATAGGAGCCAAGCATTTCCTGGGCGATGGTGGGAATTTCGGTTTTTAATGCTGCTGTTAATAATGAAGATGGTAAATCAATATCGGCGATCGCGTCTATTTGTCTTACCTGCACTCGTTCAAAAAAGTCCCGCAGGCTATCAAGACTATATAACCAACCATTTGTGATATCGGGAATAAATTTTTGTAAAATTCCCAATGTCATGGTCTCAAAGCCTTTACGGCTATAATTCAAGCTTCCAGCAACGGGAGCAAAGTTTTCTGCAACGGGTAGTCCAAAGTTGGCTGAAGTGTGAGTGAGAAATTGACCGACTTCTAAATCGGGATTGACACCTTCTCCTACTACCTTACGGAATAATTTGCACATCAAGCGATCGCCATAGACTACGCAGGTATTATTATGTTCTCCACGTAACATATTTGGTTCTAAATGAACTTTGAGTGCGTAGTTAGAAGCGGCACCGGCTAGCAGGGCAAAATCTTTGCTGGCTTCTGCAATCAGTTCACCTGCCATGCCTTGATAAGTATTTTTGCTGGCGATTGCTTCGAGGGGGAAGTTGAGAAATTCTTTGTCCGATAGAGCATCAAATAATACTCCAATTTGTTTTTTGCTGCGTATTTCGATATGAGCAACAACTTCTTCCCGATAGGAACTAAAGCGTTGGTGATTAATACCGGCGGGTTCGTAAGCTAAGGGTAATACATAGGTTTCGGGACTGCCTTCGGTGTAGTCTAGCTGTATTAAAACAATTGCCGCTTCTAAGGAACGGAAGGAAATGGGAATTGCCTCAATCATATGACTAGATTGAATTACCCGACTTTTACTATCAAACCAGCTACAAGCACACATGAAATCTGGCAAAATTTCTTCTAATGCTGCCTTTGCTTCAGATTTGGTAAAAATATTTTGCCAATTGTCGCTAACAACTAAAGTTGGTATTTGATTTTGAGGTCTTACCGGACAGCTAATATTTGTTTGTACTTGCAGGGTAAACCAGTAAAATGCATGGGGCGCTAAACTCATAAAGTAGGGTTTTTCGTCAATTGGTGGAAATGTGGTACGTCCGAAAATTTCCACCGGAATCATGCTGTTAAATGCCGATAAATCCAACTCTACTGTCTGCACGAAGCGGGATAAGTTGGTGACAACCAAAATATGTTCACCGTTATAAGTACGAGTAAACGCCAAAACCTTGCGATTTTCTGGATAAAGTAACTCAAAGGTACCTCTACCAAAAGCTTGAAAGCGTGAGCGAGTCGCAATCAAACGTTTCATCCACCACCATAAGGAATTGCGGTTTTCTCGTTGGGCTTCTACGTTAACTGCTTCAAAATGATATTCTGGGTCAATAATTACCGGAGCATAAAGTTTGTGGGGATTGCATCGACTAAAACCACCATTGCGATCGGCACTCCACTGCATGGGAGTTCTCACCCCATTGCGATCGCCTAAATAGATATTGTCCCCCATGCTAATTTCATCGCCGTAGTAAAGCACTGGGGTTCCCGGTAAAGACATCAACAAAGCATTCATAACTTCTATACGCCGTCGATTATTGCCCATCAAGGGTGCCAAACGGCGACGAATACCCAAATTTAACCTGGCTTGCTGATCTTGGGCGTAGACGCGGTACATATAATCGCGATCTTCGTCGCTAACCATTTCCAAGGTTAACTCATCATGATTCCGCAAAAATAACGCCCACTGACAGTTACCTGGGATTGAGGGTGTTTGCTGCAAAATATCGATAATTGGGAAACTATCTTCCATTTGCAACGCCATAAATAAACGCGGCATTAAAGGGAAATGAAAATTCATATGACATTCATCCCCACCGCTGTAGTATTCTACAGCATCTTCGGGCCACTGGTTTGCTTCAGCAAGCAACATCCGATTGGGAAACTTTTCGTCAATGTGGCTGCGTAATTTCTTCAAAAAGGCGTGAGTTTCCGGTAAATTTTCGCAATTGGTTCCCTCACGTTCGTATAAATAAGGCACAGCATCCAAACGCAACCCATCTACACCCATTGCCAACCAGAAATCAACCACATCAAACAGTGCTTCTTGCATTTGAGGGTTTTCAAAATTCAAATCCGGTTGATGGGAATAAAAACGGTGCCAATAATAAGCTTTGGCAACAGGATCCCAAGTCCAGTTAGAAGCTTCAAAATCTTTAAAAATAATCCGGGCTTCGGAATACTCTTGGGCAGTTTCACTCCAAACATAAAAATCCCGTTCCGGACTACCTAGAGGTGCTTTACGCGCCTGCTGAAACCACGGATGCTGGTCGGATGTATGATTGACAATTAACTCAATTATTACCCTGATGCCTCTTTGATGGGCAGCACTTAAGAAAGCCTTGAAATCGTCAAGATTTCCGTAAATTGGATTCACACTGTTATAGTCAGCGATATCGTAGCCATCATCTCGCAAGGGAGAAGGGAAAAAAGGCAGCACCCAAATTGCCGTTACTCCCAAGTCTTGTAGATAATCTAACTTTTCAGTTAACCCCCGAAAATCGCCTATACCATCGCCATCGCTATCAGCAAAAGCACGTACTGGAACTTCATAGATGACTGCATCTTTAAACCAAAGCGGGTCATCTTTTAACAATGAATTTTGCATAATTTTTAGTGCCTTATTTCCCTAATGATTATTTTACTAATATAGGAATTTAGTTACTGATGAATTGTTGACAGTTTGTTATTGTTTTAAATCATTGGGTTTTTTTTATGAGTTTTGAAAGAGCAAGTGGAGTTTTACTCCATCCTACTAGTTTGCCAAGTAAATTTGGCATTGGTGATTTAGGTGAATCGGCTTATAAATTCGTCGATTTTCTGGTTTCAAGCGGTCAAAAGTTGTGGCAAATTCTACCTTTAGGACCGACGGGTTACGAGCATTCTCCCTACACAATGAATTTTAGCGCCTTCGCAGGAAATCCTTTGATGATTTCTTTAGAACAGTTAGCACAAGAGGGTTTGCTAACTCCAGAAGAATTAATTCCTTTAGAAAAAGTCGAATCTAATCCCCAGAGAGTTGACTTTGATGCAGTTATTCCTTATAAGACAAAAATTCTCTACTCTGCTTATCAACGGTTCCAAGAATTTTTAGCAAAAAAAGCCAATCCAGAGTTTGAAACTTTTTGTAAAGAACAAGCAAGTTGGTTAGATGATTATGTGCTATTCATGGCACTATTAGAAGCAAATGATTATCAAGCTTGGAACTTTTGGGATAGTGCTTTAGCTCGTCGCGAACAAGATGCCCTCAAAGCTGAAAAAAATAAATTAAAAGACAAGGTGTCTTATCACAAATTTTTGCAATTTAAATTCTTTCAGCAATGGAAAAAAATACGCAGTTACGCGAACAATAACAACATCAAAATAGTTGGTGACATCTCAATTTATGTTTGTCACAATAGTGCCGATGTTTGGGCAAATCCAGAAATATTTCAACTAGATTCCCAAACTCTAGAATCAGCTTACATCGCCGGAGTTCCACCAGATTATTTCAGCGCCACCGGACAACTTTGGGGAAATCCCGTTTACGATTGGGATAAATTAGAAGAAACTAACTTTGCTTGGTGGATAGAACGTTTTCGGGCAACATTAGAATATGTAGACATTGTTCGTATTGACCATTTCCGAGGCTTTGAAGCTTATTGGCGAGTACCTGCAGGGGAAGAAACTGCTATCAACGGAGAATGGATCAAAGGACCAGATAAAAAATTCTTTGAAACTTTGGGTTCTACTTTAGGTAGTTTACCTGTTATGGCGGAAGATTTGGGAATTATCACCCCGGAAGTAGAAGAATTACGAGACACATTTGACTTTCCCGGAATGCGTATTTTGCAATTCGCCTTTGGTGGAGAAGCCGATAACCCCTATTTACCCCATAATTACATTCAAAACTGTGTGGTATATCCTGGCACCCACGACAACGACACAACCATTGGCTGGTGGAATCAAGCCGGAGAAGAAGAAAAGCAGCATGTAGCCAAATACTTGGGCTATTCCTCACCCGAAGAAATCAAAGAAATCAACTGGGAATTTATTCGCATGGCTCTATCTTCAGTCGGAGACTTAGCTATTCTCTCGGTACAAGACTTATTAAACTTAGACAGCAGCGGTAGAATGAACGATCCCAGCGTTAGCGCCGGAAACTGGCGCTGGCGTTACCAAAGTGACGAACAACTCACCCCCGAATTAAGTCGGCGATTGTTAGAAATCACTCAGCTTTATAGAAGATAAGAACAGAAGGAAGGAAGGGGAGAAGGGGACAAGGAGACAAGGGGACAAGGGGATGGGGAGAAAATGATTTTTAACTACTCACTCCTCTGGCCGCTCTAAGATTACTTGTAAAAATTTATCCCTCACTCCCTCCCTCTCTCACTCCCTCCCTCCCTCAATCACCACCGGTAATCTTCGACTGCTGATGGGAGTATTCCCCACCATTGTTGAATCTCAATCTATTGACTGATGAATAATAAATAAAATTAAGTCCTAAGTAAGAAGAAAAGATATTGAATGTTTTTTATACTGGAGTTCTAATGTAAATAATTTAGTAAAAAATACTATGCCATTATTCAAGCTTGCAGATTTCGATCCCAATTATAAAGAAGTTTTTGGTGGTGATGACATTAAAGAAATGTCTCTTTATACTCAGGGAGAAGAGAAAATAGGTTCGATTCATGATGCTTTGGTCGATCAAGAAGGTCATTTTCGCTATTTAGTTATTCAAACTGATGCAATCTTCTTTGGTAAGAAAATTCTTTTACCAATCGGTTTGTCACGGCTTGATTACAATCAAAAACGTGTCTATGTTGATGGACTCAGTAAACAGCAAGTCGAAAATTTACCTGAGTACAAAGATACTATGACGGTTGATTATGACTATGAAGAAAGAGTACGCAATGCTTATCGTACTAACGATAATAAGAATTTAGTTTATAACAGAGACAATTATAATTATCAAAACGACGCTCCACTATACAATGTAAACGATCGCGACCACTCTAATATAAAACTCTACGAAGAGCGTTTGATTGCTAGTAAGAGCCGGATTAAAACCGGTGAACTAAGTGTTGTTAAACATATCGAAACTGAAACTGCTAAAGTCTCAGTACCAGTTGAAAAAGAGCGAGTTGTTATTGAAAGGGTTACTCCTACCTCAGAAGCTGCTGTAGTTGACTCCGATCAAGTTAACTTTACTGAAGGTGAAGTAGCACGAGTTGAACTCTACGAAGAACAAGCGGATATAAGAAAAGAAGCATACGTGCGCGAAGAAGTACGAGTTAAAAAAGTTGTGGAACAAGATACAGTTGAGGCAAAAGAAACGGTTCGTAGAGAAGAGTTAAATATCGAGACTCAAGGGGATTTACTTGTAAATGAATCCAATCCCGCTAGAAATGACCGTGTTTAATATTTAATACTTTTAAATTTTCAGAATTTAGGATAATAATTAATATTTCAACATGACAGTTTAAAGATCGATATCGCATCGATCTTTAGACTGTTTTTTGTACAAAGTAAGTAACTAGAATACATTCTGCTTTCGCGGCAGGGCACTTTACAATCGTTGAATATTTTAATCAGAATTATCGACTCAGTTTGCTGACAATAACAAATTGATAAACAAAGCTTATTCTGATGATTAAGATATAGAAATTATCCCTAATATCAAGTCCGGCTAATTACTTACTATATAACCAAGACTAAAGAATGGCGGCCCTTACCAACATAACCATGAAGACTCATTACTCATTACTCATTA
>DESS01000314.1:31305-54735 GCA_002361335.1 Richelia sp. UBA3308 | reverse complement strand
AACAACTAAAAACTAACAACTAACAACTAACAACTAACAACTAACAACTAATGGCTATTAAAGAAAGAGTTGGCTTAGTAGTCAGCGACAAAATGCAAAAAACAGTAGTAGTCGCTGTAGAGAACCGCGATAGTCACCAAAAATACGGCAAAATTGTAGTCACAACCAGACGCTACAAAGCTCACGACGAAGAAAATAACTGTAAAATAGGCGATCGCGTCCGAATTCAGGAAACCAGACCCCTGAGTAAAACCAAGCGCTGGCAAGTTAAAGAAATCCTCAATAGTAGGAACAATTGATGATTATCTGTTGTTAGAACGCTAACAACTTTACAACGGAGAAAAATTGTGATACAAGCCCAGTCTTACCTCAATGTTGCAGATAACAGCGGTGCCCGTAAACTAATGTGCATCCGCGTTCTGGGTGCCGGAAACCGTAGCTATGGCAGCATTGGCGATCGAATTATCGCTGTAGTCAAAGATGCCCAACCTAATATGGCGATCAAAAAGTCTGATGTGGTGGAGGCTGTAATAGTTCGTACCAAGAAGGGCGTAAATCGGGATAGCGGCATGACAATCCGTTTTGATGATAATGCCGCAGTCATAATCAACAAAGACGGAAATCCCAGAGGAACCCGGGTATTTGGTCCAGTAGCGCGAGAATTACGGGACAAAAACTTTACTAAAATAGTTTCTCTGGCACCGGAGGTACTTTAATGTCATTTAAGAAAAAAACCAAAGTTCAATTTCACAAAATGCACGTCAAAACTGGAGATACCGTACAGGTAGTTTCCGGCAAAGACAAAGGCAAAGTCGGTGAAATTGTGCAAGCAATACCTAAAGATAGTAAAGTTATTGTCAAGGGTGTAAATATCAAAACTAAGCACGTAAAGCCCCAACAGGAAGGTGAATCCGGGAGAATTGTCACCCAGGAATTTCCCATTCACAGTTCCAACGTCATGCTTTATTCCACCAAGGAAAACGTAGCTTCTCGCATTTGTTACACCTTTACCGAAGAAGGTAAAAAAGTCCGCATGTTAAAGAAAACTGGGGAAATAATTGATAAATAGTTGAAAAACTAGGAACATGTTCGTTAGGAATTAAGAGTTAGTACAGCTTTAACCTTATTTTTAACCAGTTTATTCCCTGACCAAGCCCAGGGATGAGGAGAAAAAAATGGCAGTAGGATTAAAAAATAAATATCTTGAAACTATTGTCCCCAATCTGATGAAAAAATTTGAATATAAAAATATTCATCAGGTGCCCAAGGTGATAAAAGTAACTATTAACCGAGGATTAGGGGAAGCCTCTCAAAATGCTAAAGCATTAGAAGCATCTTTAAGCGAAATTGCCCTGATTACCGGGCAAAAGCCAGTAGTTACCAGAGCAAAAAAGGCGATCGCCGGATTCAAAATTCGAGAAGGTATGCCTGTAGGAGTAATGGTAACTCTTAGAAGCAATAAGATGTACGACTTTCTCGACCGTTTAATTAACCTGTCATTGCCTAGAATTCGTGACTTTCGGGGTATAAGTCCGAAAAGCTTTGATGGTCGTGGAAATTATACTCTGGGAGTCAGAGAACAATTAATTTTTCCAGAGGTCGAGTACGACAAAATTGACCAGATTCGTGGTATGGATATCTCCATCATTACTACAGCTAGCAATGACGAAGAAGGTCGCGCTTTACTAAAAGAAATGGGAATGCCCTTCCGGGAGAAATAAGTTCATTTAATAGAGGAAACGATGGCGGCAAACGACACAATTGCAGATATGCTGACGCGCATCCGCAACGCCAATTTGGCTCGGCATCAAACAACACAAGTGCCAGCAACGAGAATGACCCACAGTATAGCTAAAGTACTGCTCGAAGAAGGCTTTATCAATAATATTGAAACAGCCGGAGAAGGAATTAAGAGCCATTTGGTACTTTCTTTAAAATACAAAGGGAAAAATCGTCAACCAATCATTACTGCTATCAAACGAATCAGCAGGCCGGGTTTGCGAGTTTACTCTAATAAAAAAGATTTACCAAGAGTATTAGGTGGTATTGGCATCGCCATCATATCTACATCTTCGGGCATTATGACTGACCGACAAGCACGCCAACAAAATGTCGGCGGTGAAGTACTTTGTTACGTTTGGTAGTCAATAAATTTTAGATTTTAGACAATAGAATTTAGATTTATTCTGAGAATTAGGGATTCATTTACCATCTTTTTAGATGTAGTAATACTCATATTTTTCCTCAATCCAAAATTCAAAATCTAAAATTGAAAATCTAAAATTGAAAATCTAAAATTGCGATCGCGCTTACTTAAAAATAATGCGATTGGGAAAGATTATTTAAGGACAAAGAACCATGTCTAGAATTGGTAAACAGCCCATAGCAGTACCTGCCAAAGTACAAGTCAAAATTGACGGTGCCAAAATATCTATAAAAGGTCCGAAAGGCGAACTTTCACGAGAACTTCCAAGGGAGATCAATGTTTCTCAAGAGGGAGATACTTTAACAGTATCCCGTCAAGATGATTCCAGAGTATCCCGCCAAATGCACGGCTTAAGCCGTAGTTTGGTTTCCAATATGGTTGAAGGGGTTTCTAAAGGATTTCAGCGTAAATTGCAACTCCAAGGTGTTGGTTATCGGGCACAAGTAAAAGGTAAGGATTTAGTTCTCAATGTGGGATACAGCCATCCTGTAGAAATTCCTCCCCCCGATGGAATTCAATTTGCAATTGAAGAAAAAGGCGTTGTTATAGTCATTAGCGGCTATGACAAAGAAGTAGTTGGTAATATATCCGCTCAAATTCGTGCCGTTCGTCCCCCCGAGCCTTACAAAGGTAAAGGTATCCGTTACAGCGATGAAGTCGTCAGACGTAAAGCTGGTAAAGCAGGTGGTAAAGGTAAGAAGTAAATCATGAAATTTACCCGCAAACAATCAACAAAGCGTCGTCACAGACGCATCAGAGGCAAAGTATTTGGATCGAGCGATCGTCCTCGTTTAGCAGTTTATCGCTCTAATGAGCATATTTACGCTCAAATCATAGACGATACTAAACATCAGACTTTGGCTACAGCATCCACTTTAGAGCCAGAATTGAAATCAAAACTTTCTTCTGGTTCCAATCAAGAAGCTTCAAGTGAAGTTGGTAAGGCAGTAGCTGCAAGAGCCTTGGAAAAAGGTATTACTCAAGTCGTTTTTGACCGTGGAGGCAGCCTTTATCACGGCCGTGTCAAAGCATTGGCTGAGGCAGCACGAGAAGCTGGTTTAAGTTTCTAAAATTATCGGTGGTAACGTTGGATTAACTTAGTCGATCGCAAAAAGTGTTAATTAAAGTGTTAATTATTTATAACTAATCAGTTACTTATCACTTTCATAACTAAGAAAATCACAACCGCTAAGTAAATTTACACAGTATTAATTATGGCAAATAATCGTCGTAAAACCAGCCGAGCAAAAAAAGAAGAAACTAACTGGCAAGAAAGAGTAATTCAAATCCGACGGGTAAGTAAAGTTGTGAAGGGAGGTAAAAAACTTAGCTTCCGCGCAATTGTAGTCGTCGGTAATGAAAAAGGCCAAGTCGGTGTCGGAGTAGGTAAAGCCAGTGATGTTATCGGAGCCGTAAAAAAAGGGGTCGCCGACGGTAAAAAGCATTTAGTAGATATTCCAATTACTAAATCCAACTCTATTCCTCATCCCACTAACGGTATTGGTGGCGGCGCTAAAGTAATTATGCGTCCAGCAGCACCCGGTACAGGTGTAATTGCTGGTGGTGCTGTGCGTACAGTACTGGAATTGGCTGGGGTTCGTAATGTTTTAGCAAAACAACTCGGCTCCAACAACCCTCTCAATAATGCCAGAGCTGCAATGAACGCTCTTGCTGTATTGCGTAACTTCAGTGAAGTTGCTGAAGACAGAGAAGTCAATATTGAAAAGCTCTACGCACAATAGAGTTGTAGTTCTTATAAATGACGGCAAATTAAACATAAAAACAAATAAGACTTATGAGACTACAAGATGCTCGCCCTCAAAAGGGTTCTAAAAATCGTGGTCGCCGTGTCGGACGAGGAATTTCAGCCGGTCAAGGCGCTAGCTGCGGTTTTGGTATGCGGGGTCAAAAATCTCGTTCTGGTAGAGGAACCAGACCCGGTTTTGAAGGTGGTCAGCAGCCCCTTTACCGTCGGATTCCCAAACTTAAAGGTTTTCCTCTCGTTAATCGCAAAAAATACACTACGATTAATGTAGGGAAATTGTCTTCACTCCCAGCAAATACAGAAGTTAATGTCACCTTGTTACGAGAAAATGGTATTCTCACTGCCGTACAAGGATCATTAAAAATTCTAGGAGATGGAGAATTGAACGTTCCTCTTAAAGTACAAGCCGCTGCTTTTACAGGTACGGCTCGTAGCAAAATTGAGGCCGCTGGTGGTAGTTGTGAAATTGTATAACCTAGCAAGTAGTAATCTTGTACGCTTAGCACTAAAAAACATAATCACCATCACCAGCGCCTAGTTCACATTTGAAGGTAGAGCGTCATTATGATCAGTCGCGATCGAGCTCCAACAGCTCAAGAAACTTTTATGCAAATGGCGCAAGCAGCCGGTTTAAGAGGTCGGCTGTTTGTCACTATCGGTATTTTACTTTTGATTCGTTTAGGTATTTATATACCTATTCCAGGAATAGATCGGGTGCGATTTAGTGCCGCTATGTCACAAGGAAATGGCTTAGCAGGTATTTTGGATATCTTTTCTGGTGGTGGGTTTTCTGCTTTAGGAGTTTTCACTCTAGGTATTCTACCCTTCATTAATGCCTCGATTATTATCCAATTACTTACTGCGGCGATCCCAAGTTTAGAAAACTTACAGAAAAACGAAGGTGAAGCTGGAAGGCGTAAGATTTCTCAAATTACACGATATGTAGCCTTGGGTTGGGCAATTCTTCAGAGCATATTTATTTCAGCAGTATGGCTCAAAGGTTTTGCAATTGACTTTGGCCCAGTTTTTGTGTTTGAGACAGCTTTGGCTCTTGTCGCTGGTTCCATGTTCGTGATGTGGGCATCCGAAGTCATTACAGAACGAGGAATTGGTAATGGAGCATCATTACTTATTTTCCTGAATATTGTGGCTTCTTTGCCTACAACTTTGGGTAGTACTATTAGTTTTGCTCAAGTTGGAGGTCGTCAAGCTGTAGGTCAAGTAGTTGTATTGTTACTGCTTTTCTTAGCAACGATTATTGGTATTGTTTTTGTGCAAGAAGGGATGCGTCGCATTCCAATTATTTCCGCTAGAAGACAAGTAGGTAGAAGAGTTCTTGCAGAACAACGTAGCTTCCTGCCCCTGCGACTCAACCAGGGTGGAGTAATGCCAATTATTTTTGCCACAGCAATATTGGGCTTACCGCTTTTAATTGGGAATTTTACTCAAAATCAGCAAATAGCTAACTTTACAAGCACTTATCTAAATCCAAGTGGTTCTGGTTGGTGGGCTTACGCACTAATATACCTGTTTTCAATTGTTTTCTTTAGTTACTTCTATTCATCCTTGATTGTCAACCCAGTTGATATTTCTCAGAACTTGAAAAAAATGGGTTCTTCCATTCCCGGGATTCGTCCAGGGAAGGCAACAAGCGAATATTTAGAAAGAGTTTTAAATCGACTCACCTTTTTAGGTGCTGGTTTCTTGGGATTGGTTGCCATTATCCCTACCATCGTGGAAAGAGCATTAGGAGTTCCTACTTTCCGAGGTTTTGGTGCTACCTCTTTGTTAATTTTGGTGGGGGTAGCTATTGATACAGCTAAACAAATCCAAACTTACGTTATTTCTCAACGTTATGAAGGGATGGTGAAACAATAATGGCTGATTTAAATATTGGGATTTTAGATTTGAGATTTGAGATTTTAGATTAAACTTTTACTCCTGGTTGACGATGAGGATAATCACTGCATTATCAAATCGTATATCCGTTCAAAGTTTACGACTCATCAAGAATCCAAAATCCATACAACCAAAATGAATAAAAGCGCAAGTTTCTTTTTTTAAGTTGATGGCAATCCAAAATCCGAAATAGAAAATCGTAAATCTAAAATCGAAAATAGAATGACGCGCATAATATTCTTAGGACCCCCTGGAGCTGGCAAGGGAACTCAAGCTAAAACTTTAGCACAACACTGGGGAGTTCCCCATATTTCTACCGGTGATATCCTACGGGAAGCAATTAAAGAACAAACACCTTTAGGGATCAAAGCTAAAAGCTATGTTGATACCGGTCAATTAGTTCCCAGTCAATTAGTCCAAGATATGGTCTCCGAACGCTTGCAAAAAGCGGATACCAGTTCCGGTTGGATTCTTGACGGTTTCCCTCGCACCGTCGAACAAGCCATTTTTTTAGATAATTTGCTTCAAGAAATGAATCAAAAAGGCGCAATGGTCATAAACCTAGATGTGCCAGATGATGTAGTTGTAGGGCGTTTGTTATCACGGGGACGAAAAGACGATACCGAAGAAGTGATTCGTCGTCGTCTTGAAATTTACCGTTCCGAGACTACACCTTTAATAGACTATTACGGCGATCGCAAACAGCTAGTGGTTATCAATGGCAATCAATCCCCTAGTGAAGTTAATTCTAATCTTAAGGATTTAATTATCAGTTGTTAAAAGCCCTGTTAGTAGTTAGTTTTTTTTCTCTTAACAACTATCTACTAACAATTATCCACTAACAACTATCTACTAACAACTAACAACTAACAACTATCCACTAGCAACGAACTCCCACTTCGGCAATAAAATTTTAAATAAGATATATTAATAAGTTGTTGATATATTCTGTAGAAAATAAAAAAAATTAGCAGTGTTAATAACTGCGATCGAAGAAATACTGTTGAGTTAAAGGAAAAACAAATTGTCCAAACAAGATTTAATTGAAATGGAAGGCACGGTGACAGAATCCTTGCCTAATGCCATGTTCCGTGTAGATCTAGATAATGGCTTTAACGTTCTAGCTCACATCAGTGGCAAAATCCGCCGGAACTATATCAAAATTTTACCCGGCGATCGCGTCAAAGTTGAGCTGACACCCTATGACCTCACAAAAGGTCGAATCACTTACCGATTACGTAAAAAATAAGCGTATGTTGAATATTATACTACAATCTAAGAGTTTTTGTCTTACACCAATTTAACTGAAAGGTTTGGCATTTAATGTTATAATTTACTATTTGGAGTTTGATTAACACCGCAATGAAAGTAAGAGCCTCCGTAAAAAAAATGTGCGAAAAGTGCAACGTCATAAAACGACGCGGTCGGGTAATGGTAATTTGTCAAAACCCAAAGCACAAGCAACGCCAAGGATAAAACCCCGTTTTTGTTCAATATGAAGATAGCCGTGAACAAAGTGTGAAAAACTGTTGCGATCGCAGTTTTGTTCGGCATCGGAACAAGAATAGCAGGTATATGACAAGCATAAATTAGGAGTTAATTAGGAGAATTCGATAATGGCACGTATTGCCGGAGTAGACTTACCACGTGATAAGCGTGTAGAAATAGGTCTAACTTACATTTTTGGGATCGGCTTAACAAGCTCGAAACAAATATTAGCTAGTACAGGTGTTAACCCCGACACCAGAGTTAAAGATTTGAGCGATAGCGATGTCGCAGCCTTGCGAGCCGAAGTAGAGCAAAACTATCAGGTCGAAGGTGACTTAAGGCGCTGGGAAGCGATGAATATCAAGCGCTTAGTCGATATTGGTACATACAGAGGTCGTCGTCACCGCATGGGCTTACCAGTCAGAGGTCAAAGAACTCGTACCAATGCTAGAACCCGTAGAGGAAGAAGACAGACAGTAGCTGGTAAGAAGAAGGCACCAGGTAAGTAAAATAATTAGTTATGTAATTAGTTATGTAATTAGTTATTTAATTAGTTATTTAATTAGTTATTTTTCTCTGTTCGCAGGAGAATCAATTTTTAACCTTAATTCAACTATAACGATATGGCGCGACAAACAGGAAAAAAAAGCGGAAGCAGAAAACAGAAACGTAACGTACCTAATGGAATAGGCTATATTCAGTCTACTTTCAACAATAGCATTGTCACAATTACCGATCCGAATGGAGATGTAATTTCTTGGGCTTCTGCGGGTTCAAGTGGTTTTAAGGGAGCAAAAAAAGGAACACCCTTTGCCGCTCAAACAGCAGCTGAAAGCGCAGCCAGACGAGCTATTGACCAAGGTATGCGTCAGATAGAAGTAATGGTAAGTGGTCCCGGAGCAGGACGAGAAACAGCGATTCGGGCAATTCAGGGAGCGGGACTAGAAATTACCTTAATTAGGGATATTACCCCAATTCCTCACAACGGTTGCCGTCCCCCCAAACGACGTAGAGTTTAAATATAATTTAAATTTTATATAATTTGAATTTTTATAGCTCTCGACAAAAAGTATGCGTGGATTTATTTTGGCAGTTAATTTTGGCAGTTTTTTATCGCTGTTGAGGGAACTTAAATTTGGGATTAAATTTGCCCTCCCTGAAATTAAAATTGCTTGTATGAAAAACTGTCAAGGGTCCCCTTAAAAGTTTTTTCTTCAAAAAAACTAAGGGTGCCTGTCAAATTTCGCATCTTGAAAAAAAAATAGCATCCCGCAAGTATTGGAATTATCGACTATTGCCACAGGGATCATTGGCATGGGCGGTTATATTTTTAGCTTGAGGGAATTTAATTTCATGTTTGGTTAGGCAATAATCAACAAAAATTGCCTGCCGCGATCGGACCTGATAAAGAAGGGAGGCTACTCCGTGGCGCAGTTTCAAATTGAATGTGTAGAATCTAATACAGAAGAAAGTAGGAGCCACTATTCTAAATTCGTTTTGGAACCTTTAGAGAGGGGTCAGGGAATTACTGTTGGCAACGCTCTGAGAAGGATTTTACTGTCCAATTTAGAGGGAACATCAGTTACAGCAGTTAGAATTGCGGGGGTAACTCATGAATTTGCCACCGTTAAAGGCGTGCGGGAAGACGTGTTAGAAATCCTCATGAGAATGAAAGAACTTATTCTCAAAAGCCATTCCCCTCAACCCCAGATTGGTAGGTTACTTGTGAATGGTCCAGCAACAGTCACCGCAGCACATTTCGATCTACCTTCTGAAGTAGAAGTCATCGACCAAACCCAGTATATAGCTACCTTAGCAGAAGGTGGAAGGCTGGAAATGGAATTTCGCATTGAGAGAGGTAAAGGCTATCGCACGGTAGAAAGAGGTCGAGAAGAAGCTACATCCTTGGACTTTCTGCAAATAGATTCAATTTTTATGCCCGTGCGGAAAGTTAATTATAGCGTCGAAGAAACTCGTGGAGAGAATAATTATCCTAAAGATAGGCTGCTTTTAGAAGTTTGGACAAACGGTAGTCTTGCTCCACAAGAAGCACTATCTTCTGCTGCTAGTATTTTAGTGGATTTATTTAATCCACTGAAAAATATCGAAATTAACCCAGAGGATACGGTTTCTGAAATCGACCAAGATCCAACCGCTCAAATACCCATCGAAGAATTACAGCTTTCAGTCCGAGCTTATAACTGTCTGAAGCGAGCACAAGTTAATTCCGTAGCCGACTTATTGGATTATACCCAAGAAGACCTTTTAGAAATCAAAAACTTCGGTCAGAAATCAGCAGAAGAAGTAGTAGAAGCCTTGCAGCGACGCTTGGGCATTACTCTGCCAACAGAAAGGGCTTCCAAACACGCTTAAATAGAACAAGAAATAACTTAATTAATCATAGTGCTACTATGCGTCATCGTTCTAAAATCAAAAAACTCAGCAAACCAGCCGATCAACGCCGTGCTTTATTACGAGCCCTTGCCACCGAACTAATTCGTCATGGAAGAATAACTACCACTACAGCACGAGCCAAAGTGGTACGAGCAGAAGTAGATAAAATGATTACCCTAGCTAAAGATGGTTCCTTAAATGCACGCCGTCAAGCTATTGGGTATCTTTACGACAAAGACTTAGTTCATGCTTTATTTGAACAAGCTCCCACTCGATACGGCGATCGCAAAGGAGGTTATACCCGTATCTTGCATACAGTACCTCGTCGCGGCGATAATGCCCAAATGGCAATTCTCGAACTCGTTTAATTAGAGTTTTATTGGGAAGGGTGTAGTTTATTTGAACAACATCCTTAATTTGATTGTATGTTAGAAAGCCGACTGCCTAAGCATTCTCAAAGGGTTGCCTTGGTAATCCAATACCAAGGCACTCATTTTCATGGCTGGCAATGGCAACCCAAATATCGTAGCGTCCAAGAAGAAATTGAAAAAGCAATTTCTACTGTAGTTGGTCATCAGGTAACCTTATATGGTGCCGGGAGAACTGATAGCGGAGTTCACGCCGCCGCTCAAGTAGCTCATTTCAATATTGTCAGTAGAATTCCACCAGCAAAGTGGGCATCTATTTTAAATAGTTACTTACCTCAAGATATACTGATTAGGGCTTCCGCCGGTGTTAGTAATAATTGGCACGCTCGTTTTAGTGCAGTCTACAGACGCTATCGTTATACCCTATACAACGAACAACTACCCAATTTATTTGTAAGACCTTTCAGTTGGCATTATTATCATGCTCCCTTAGATGAATCCTTAATTACAGCAGCACTCAAACCGTTGATTGGAAAGCATCATCTAGCAGCTTTTCACCGTGCTAATTCTGGTCGCAAGCATTCATGGGTAGATGTACAAGCCGCAGAATGTTATCGTCACGGGGCTTTAGTACATATTGAGATTCAAGCAGATGGATTTCTATATGGTATGGTTCGTTTATTGGTTGGAATGTTGGTTCAAATTGGTTCGGGGGAGCGAACCATAGAAAATTTTACTCGCATTTGGCAACAAGAACGCCGAGACGAAGTGAAATACGCCGCACCTGCCCAAGGATTGTGTTTGTTGCGGGTAGGCTATCGCGAATTTCCTTTTCCTCATAAAATCTGGTATGAGTCCCAACCCCTATTTTATTTTCCAGATAATTTTCCAGATAATTTTCCAGATAATTTTCCAGATAATTTTCAGGATAATATTTCAGATAATTATTCAGATAATTTTATCAGTAACAATTATAAGCATAAGTAAAATTACTGAATAAAAATGTATATCTAAAACGATAAACAATAATTCACAACTAACAAAACAACTAACAAAAAGAATGAACAAAACCTATCTTCCAAACCAACAAACTGTAGAGCGTGATTGGTATGTAGTAGATGCTGCAGACCAACGTCTCGGTCGCCTAGCAACTGAAATTGCCATGATTTTACGTGGCAAAAATAAACCACAATTTACTCCTCATATGGACGCAGGTGACTTTGTGGTTGTCGTCAATGCTGAAAAAGTTGTAGTAACTGGTAAAAAAAGCTCTCAAAAGCTTTATCGTCGTCATTCTGGTCGTCCTGGTGGGATGAAAACAGAAACCTTTGAACACCTACAAGCACGTTTACCAGAAAGGATTCTTGAAAAAGCAGTTAAGGGTATGTTGCCTAAAAACAACTTGGGACGACAATTATTCAAGAAACTCAAAGTTTACAAAGGACCAACTCATCCTCATTCAGCCCAACAGCCCAAAGAATTAAAAATTAACACAATTCCAGGAGAATAAAATTAATGCAAGCAACAGATAATGATAGCGGTCGCGCCGTATACTGGGGTACTGGTCGTCGTAAGTCCTCAGTAGCAAGAGTCCGCCTTGTTCCGGGTAACGGACAAATAAAAATAAATGGAAAAGAAGGAGATTTGTATTTCCAATTTAACCCCAACTATATCGGAGGAATTAAAGCTCCTTTAGAAACATTGGGATTGGAAAACGAATACGACATTTTAGTTAAAGCTTCTGGCGGCGGTTTAACCGGACAGTCCGATGCAGTTCGTTTGGGAGTAGCCCGCGCTTTGTGTCAGCTCGATCCAGATAATCGTTCGCCATTGAAAAGTGAAGGCTATCTTACCCGCGATCCCAGATCGAAAGAACGTAAGAAATACGGCTTGCATAAAGCTCGTAAAGCACCTCAGTACTCCAAACGTTAGTATAGTGTTTGGAAAGATTTTTTGTGGTACGGGCCTCCTGCCCGTTTTGGCATTAGATGCTTCTTATTTTTTGCATTTGATTCCACAAACGGGTATTTGCATTTTATTGCACAAACAGGCACGTTCAACCGAAAAGCCCTCTAATCATGCTTGGATGGCATTGTAGAATAAAAATGTAGGTGTAATTAAATTAAATGCAGCAATGCAGCCTACAAATTAAACAAGAACTTAATTAAAACCCAGCGCGGAGGGGCATCCCGTGTCGTTAATAAAGTATCTCCTATGTCCTAAGTCCCTCCGGGACGACATAAAGGTACGGAGACGCTTAGGGAACGGTTAATGTTCTATGGATTACCAGGAGTCGCCGAGAAGCCGACATTGTATACCGATTGTATCAGTGTAAGAGTTCTCACGTCATAATTGTTGTATAGTCACCACCAAGAAGAAAAATGGCAAAACCAGACATTCATCCAGAGTGGTATCCAGAAGCCAAAGTTTACTGTAACGGTCAAGTTGTAATGACCGTTGGCTCTACCAAACCAGAATTACACGTTGATGTTTGGTCTGGAAACCACCCCTTTTATACCGGAACTCAGAAGATTATTGATACCGAAGGTCGCGTAGAACGCTTCCTACGTAAGTACGGTATGATGGACGGTCAATCTAAAAAAAGCAAAAAAGACCAAAAATAGCCGCCAGGCAATACTTTCATCGACGACTCAGCCGTACTGAGTCGGTTTTTTAGTATAAGCCTGTAGAACTATTTTGAGGAGCGTTGCACCGTCATGGCAGAACAATATTTGTTGGAGAAACTACAGTCCGTAGAACAAACATTTAATGAATTAACCCGTCGCCTAGCCGATCCCGATACCGCCAAAAACCCGGAAGAATTTCAGGAAGTGGCAAAGGCACGTTCTGGATTGGAAGAAGTGGTAAATACCTACGAAACTTGGAAAACTGCCCAGGAAGAATTAATTGGGGCACGTGAAATCGCCAAAGAATCCCAAGGCGATCCAGAGATGCAGGAAATGGCCGCTTTAGAAGTCAAAGAACTCGAACAGAAAATAGAAGAATTAGAAAATAGTTTAAAAATACTCCTTTTACCCCGCGATCCCAACGATGAAAAAAATATCATGTTGGAAATTCGTGCCGGTACAGGTGGTGATGAAGCGGGTATTTGGGCAGGTGACTTACTTAGAATGTACTCTCGCTATGCCGATACTCAAGGTTGGAAAGTAAAGCTCGTTAGCGAATCCCTAGCGGAAATGGGCGGCTTTAAAGAAGCAGTTTTAGAAATCAAAGGCGATAGCGTTTACAGTAAACTCAAATTTGAAGCTGGAGTTCATCGTGTGCAGCGCGTACCAGTAACCGAGGCTGGAGGACGAGTCCATACTTCTACTGCTACAGTCGCGATAATGCCAGAAGTGGATGATGTAGAAATTCATATCGATCCCAAAGATATTGAAATGTCTACAGCTCGTTCCGGTGGTGCTGGTGGACAAAACGTTAACAAAGTTGAAACTGCCGCAGACCTTTTCCACAAACCTACAGGTATCAGAATTTTCTGTACCGAAGAACGCAGCCAGTTGCAAAACAAAGAACGGGCACTACAAATTCTCCGGGCCAAGCTGTATGAAATGAAACTACGAGAACAACAAGAAGCGGTAACTGATTTACGTCGTTCCCAAGTGGGAACGGGATCGCGTTCCGAAAAGATTCGCACCTACAACTACAAAGACAACCGCGCCACTGACCACCGTCTTGGTGAAAACTATTCATTAAATTCCGTATTGGAAGGTGATTTAGACCCAATGGTGCAGGCTTGTATATCTCAAGACCAGCAAGAACGTTTAGCCCAACTCGCAGCTTCGGTGACAAATTAATCTCAACACCTTTGTTAAGAGTTGGTTATAAAAGTAAACAGTAATCCCATTCACGACTATTTTCAATATTACAAACCGTCTGTTTTAACACACACAGGCGGTTTTGCAATGCGCTATGCAGGGCATCTTCCATTTCTGTAGGATAGGGAAAATACTTAAATTCCCGGTGCACCATCATATGATTTAATGCTTGCCATTCGTCCAAGCTTGGGCAAGATTCAATCACTTGCTCTACTTTCTTTTGCCAAGTCGGAAAAATTCTATAGCTAAAAAATCCACTGCAAACGCCGCCTTTTTCGTTCCAATAAGAAATACAAATCTGATATTTGAGTAAACGAATTTTTTTGATTTGCTTGACTTTACAACCGGCTGCTATCAAAGCTTGTTTGGCTTCACTTTCCGAAATATGCCAAGTTTTTGGCTTAAGCCTGTTAGATGTGATTAAATTTTTGCCTTTTGGGCGGTATGAACGCTTTCTATTCTTATGGACGGACATTATGCACCTGGATTCGATTCGCAGAAAATTTCCGATAAATACGTAGATTTTTAAATTTTTTAGATAAAATCAGGAAACATTTTATACAACCAAGGTTGAGTTTTCCCAACTATAGTTACAGTATAATGAAAAGACAAAACTGTCAAGATAGAATTAAACTTGTAATTAGCAAATCATTTATAAAGTTGAGTAGTTAGTCTTCAAAAGTGAATACACAAAGCAGGCAGAAACTGATAGAAATAATCAAATTAGCTCGCGGTTCCCGAAGCCAGCGTGCTTTCGGTAAGGAGTTGGGAGTTTCCGCAACAGCAGTTCAAATGTGGGAAAAAGGAGTAAAAACTCCAGATACGGAAAATTTGGCTCAAATCGCTGCTCATGCTGGTTATACTCTCGAAGAGTTACTATTCTGTTTGGAAGGAAAGCCGGTACCAGAAGCTTCCGATTTAAGTGTGATTCTAAGGCAGATAAATAATATGCCTTTATCTGAAGTCGCGACTATAGTTCAAGCTGGTGCAGCTAGATTAGGTGTCGTAGCTGAGTCGATGGAAAATAACTCCAAAGCTAGTTAAATATTTGGGATATTTGCGACTGGTAAGTATTGCGATCGCGCACCTGAAGAGTGATTCATAAATTAAGAAGGCAGGAGCTGACAACTACACTTTTAAAAAATTATTGGCAAGTGAAATAGTGAATGACAAGTTTAGAAAAGTTGATATTCTAAAAGCATAAATTTAAATGAAGGTTTGAGCGGAAGAGCCGAAGTTGCTTGGAATTGAGATGGGGATGAGCGACCCCAACTCAATTCTTCCACCGTGAGACGGTGGGGAATTAAACCCATATATATGTTTAAGTTAATTATTTAAGTGGAATAAACATTACAGCAGTGGATTGCCATTATCGGAAGTTGCGATTATTGCTGAAGCTGCTGCTGCTCGATTCGCCCTAGTCGGACAATCAATGAATCACAAGGCCAAAGCTAGTTAAATATTTTCCATTGATTAGTCTTTCATGAGTCAACGAGGGTTTGAAAAGTTTTTAGGGGCGATTCGATCCCAGATATCCAAAATTTGGCTAAAATTGCCGAACGGGCAGATTATTCAATAGAAAAACTGTTTATTCAGTTAGTTGTAAAGACTGCATCACAACCTTCAGATGTAGCAGTCATTCTTAGACAAATACATAAACTGCCTTTAACTGATGTGCTTGTCGATAGTTCAGGCTGGTGTAGCTAGAATCTCTGCTGCGGCTGAATCAATCGTTGATAAAGTTAAAGGTAGATAAAGAAGAATCGAATCGGAAAACAATAAATATCTAATAAGGAGATGTTGTGCTGAGCAAAACTAAAATTTCTTGCTTATACAGAAAATCCAACACAAAAATTGTAGTTAAATTTTGTTAAGATTGGACACAATGGAAGGCGCGATCGAGATTGCTTTACCAATCATAACCTTGGAGAGACTTGATGCTACGACTAGAACATATCAGTAAAATTTATCCCACAGGTGAAGTTCTCAAGGATGTCAACTGGGAAGTGAAAGTTGGCGATCGCATTGGTTTAGTTGGTGTGAATGGTGCTGGAAAGTCCACCCAATTGAAAATTATTATTGGGGATATGGAACCGACATCCGGCGAAGTTATCCGCCCCAACAGTTTACATATAGCTTATCTTAATCAAGAATTTGAAGTCGATCCTACTCGCACTGTAAGTGAAGAATTTTGGACGGTATTTGAAGATGCAAACGCAGTACAATTAGCTTTGGCTCAGGTGCAACGAGATATGGAAAGCGCCGATCCCGATGAACTTGATAAATTAATTAATAAATTAGATAAATTACAAAGGCAGTTTGAAGCTTTAGACGGTTACGGTTTAGAAGCCCGGATTGGCAAAATTTTACCAGAAATGGGATTCGAGCAAGAAGATGGGGATCGCCTGGTAAGTTCTTTTAGCGGCGGTTGGCAGATGCGGATGGGTTTAGGTAAGATTCTGCTACAGAAACCCGATTTACTGCTGTTGGACGAACCTACAAACCACCTGGACTTGGAAACTATTGAATGGTTGGAAAGTTATCTCAAAGCTTTGAATACTCCAATGGTAATAGTTTCTCATGACCGGGAATTTCTTGACAGACTTTGCAATCAAATAGTAGAAACTGAACGGGGTGTTTCTACAAGTTATTTAGGGAACTATTCTACGTATTTACAACAAAAAGCTGAAAATCAAACAGCACAACTAAGCGCCTACGAGCGTCAGCAGAAAGAATTAGAAAAGCAACAAGCCTTTGTAGATAAATTCCGCGCTAGCGCTACTCGCAGCACCCAAGCGAAGAGCCGAGAAAAACAACTTGATAAAGTAGAACGCATTGAAGCACCGGTTGCTGGAGTTAGAACCCTACAATTTAAATTTCCCCCTGCACCCCGCAGCGGGCGGGAAGTAGTGGAAATTAAAGATTTAACTCACATTTATGACGATAAAATCTTGTTTTTATCGGCGAATCTATTGATTGAGAGGGGGGATCGAATAGCTTTTTTGGGTCCCAATGGTGCCGGTAAATCGACCTTACTACGTTTGATTACGGGTATGGAGGAGGCTACGGAAGGTGAAGTAAAATTAGGCGAACACAACGTTATTCCTAATTATTTTGAACAAAACCAAGCAGAAGCTTTGGATTTAAATAAAACCGTCATGGAAACCATCCATGATGAAGTTCCTGATTGGAAAAACGAAGAAGTTCGCACTTTATTGGGAAGATTTTTATTTAGTGGCGATACAGTATATAAAAAAGTTAACGCTTTAAGTGGTGGAGAAAAAGCACGTTTAGCATTAGCAAAAATGCTATTACGTCCGGCAAATTTACTGATTTTAGACGAGCCGACAAACCACTTAGATATCCCAGCAAAAGAAATGCTTGAATCAGCTTTGCAGAACTATGATGGTACAGTAATTGTAGTTTCTCACGATAGATATTTTATTTCCAAAGTAGCGAATAAAATCGTGGAAATTCGCGATGGTGAATTCCGAACTTATTTAGGAAATTATCACTATTATTTAGATAAAATTGCGGAAGAAAAAGAACAAGCAAGATTAGCAGCGATAGCTGCCGAAAAAGCTGCGAAAAAGGCTGCTAAACAGAAAAAAGCTGCAGCCAAACGTAAATAAATTATTAAGTTCTAGTATTAATTTGTAGAACGGTAGTAAAGCAAAAAAATTCTCGCGCGGCCTTGCCGTTCTACTCGCAACATTTAATCGTGGTCAATTGGCTGTTGTTACAAAAAATCTACTTAAAACCAGATTATATTTAAGAAATCTATATGAAAATTAGAGGTATTTTATAAAATATTTTTATAAGCAAAAATTCACTTGCGGTTGTGAGTGTCAATGGTATTATTCGGATATTACGAAAAGTAAAGGGCCATTTTGTTATGACACAAGCACCTGTTTCTCCCGTGGTGCTAATAATATTAGATGGATGGGGTTACTGCGAGGAGACTAAAGGAAATGCTATTGCCGCCTCTTCAACACCTGTGATGGATAGTTTATTAAAAGCTTATCCAAACACATTAATAAAGGCCTCCGGAAAAGCGGTAGGTTTGCCAGAAGGGCAGATGGGTAACTCAGAGGTAGGTCATTTAAATATCGGTGCTGGGCGAGTAGTACCGCAAGAATTGGTGAGAATATCTGATGCTGTAGAAGATGGTTCGATTAATCAAAACCCAGCACTTGTCAAAATTTGCCAAGAAGTTCGAGGCCGTCAAAGTAAACTACATTTAGTAGGGCTGTGTTCTGAAGGCGGCGTACATTCCCATTTAAGCCATTTATTCGGCTTATTAGATTTAGCGAAAGCTCAAGGAATTTCAGAAATTTGCATCCACGCCATCACTGACGGGCGCGATACTAAACCCAGTGAGGCTATCAAAGCAATTGGACTTATTGAAGATTATATAGATCGCATAGAAGTTGGACGCATTGTAACTGTCAGCGGACGCTACTATGCAATGGATAGAGATAAACGCTGGGATCGCATCCAAAGCGCTTACAATGTAATGACGCAAGATGTAGAGAGTAATAATCGTTCTGCAACAGAAGTAATACAGGCATCTTATGCAGAAGGGGTAACAGATGAATTTATCGTTCCCGTGAGAATTGCTCCCGGAGCGGTAGAAGCAGGAGACGGGATCGTATTTTTCAACTTCCGTCCCGATAGAGCCAGACAATTAACTCAAGCTTTTGTCAAGCCTGATTTTGACGGTTTTGAAAGACAACAAATTAAACCGCTTTCCTTTGTTACTTTTACCCAATACGAACAAGATTTATCAGTAGATGTAGCATTTAAACCCCAGAATCTCAACAATATTCTCGGTGAAGTTATTTCCAACCATGGTTTAAAGCAGTTTCGTACTTCTGAAACTGAAAAATATGCTCACGTTACTTACTTTTTCAATGGTGGTTTAGAAGAACCGTTTGAAGGAGAAGACCGGGAACTGATAAACTCTCCAATGGTTGCTACCTACGATAAAGCACCCTCAATGTCAGCTTCAGCTGTCACCGACGTGGTTTTAGCAGCTATTAAAAAGGGTATTTATTCCTTAATAGTAGTTAATTATGCTAATCCAGATATGGTTGGGCATACAGGAAACATGGAAGCGACTGTGGAAGCTTTACAAACAGTAGATATATGTTTAGGACGCTTATTGGAAGGAATCAGCAAGGCTGGAGGTACGGCGTTAATTACCGCGGATCATGGTAATGCCGAGTATATGATAGATGAAACAGGAAATCCCTGGACTGCTCATACTACTAATCCAGTTCCTTTTATTGTCATAGAAGGAGAAAAAGCTAAAATTGCCGGACATGCTACCAATGTTATTTTACGAAGCGATGGTAAGTTAGCGGACATTGCTCCTAGTATTCTGGAGATTTTACAGCTTCCCCAGCCACCGGAAATGACGGGAATATCCCTGTTTAAACCAGCAGAGTATGATGTGAAATCTTCTAGAACTCCCATGAATTTGGTGATGCAGAACAATTAAGTTAAGTTAGTTGTTAGTTGTTGGTTGTTAGTTGTTAAACTGATTACTGACTGCTAACTACTAACCACTGAGGAAATTTAAGATTTTAAGATTTTAAGATTTTAAATTTGAGATCAAATTTGAGTTGTTAGATTGATTAGCTAAAGCTTCTCAAGTTACTAAATTTATTTAAAGTAGACTTTATTGCTCTTGCAATAGACTAAGACGGGCAAGGATGCCCGTAGCACAAGAATTTTGGCATAATATTATATCTTTATTTATTTCCAAACTGCTGTATGTTCCTTAATTAAAGTTTAGTTACAATAATTCAGTTAAAATTAATTCTGCACTTTTTTTTGTCAGCTGTGTGACACAATCGTGATACTCTCAACCCTATAATCCCACTTTGCGGGTGTCACGCAGCAACCGACGTATTGTAAGACTTCCCTAATTCCTATACAATAATCTAGTTAAAATTAATTCAGTTAAAATTAGTTTTAATTATTGTTTGTCAGGTATTATAAAAATTTACCGATTGTTAATCGGTTTATAAATCGAACAACTTACAATTAACTCTTAAATTTATGACTCTCTCAAACGTTGTACAAGGCATCTGGGCATTTTCTGCCATTGGTTTAATCATTTTAGTATTGCTACATAGCCCCAAAGGAGACGGAATTGGAGCTATTGGCGGACAAGCACAACTTTTTAGCAGTACTAAAAGTGCTGAAAATACTTTAAATCGGGTTACTTGGGCGCTGACAGTAATTTTTCTCAGCTTAAGTGTAGTTTTAAGCGCGGGTTGGCTTCCCAAATAGGAATGAGAAAAAATTTTAAATTCAACATTCCCAAAAGCTTATTCAGCCAAATCAAAATAACTTTATTATTGGCGATCGCTACATCAGTGCTGGTTATCTTAACGAACCTCCAGTCTTTTGCCATGTTTACAAAAATTAACTTGACAAAAGTATCACAATACAGATCGGATATAAAAAGCGATCCCCATATCACCGAATATCCCGATCTTCCTATCTCCCAAACTGGTGCGATCGCATCTCCAAAACTTCATCCTCTGCCATCAACTTTGGCAAGATGGCAAGATGATAGAAATAGTGGTGATTATTTTTCTCAAATAAAACCGACGAAATATGGTTATTTAATTTGGTCGCAATTACCAGTTAAAGTTTATTTAGAAACACCAAATATAAATGATACGAAGCAATCTCAAGAATGGATTAATAATGTCTCGCAAACAGTAGAAGAATGGAACAATTATTTACCTTTAAAAATAGTTGAAAATCCAGAAGCAGCAGATATTACTATTGTGCGAAAAACTCCGCCGTTGCAGCTTACTCCTGGAAGTAAATTTCCTCGGGCACGCTCTGCGGAAACTCGCTACAAAATTTATACTAAAGACAATACTTTATACCATAGATTTGTTATATTATTGAGTCCCACTCAAACCGGAAAATACCTTTTAGCAGCAGCTCGTCACGAATTAGGTCATGCTTTAGGAATTTGGGGACATAGTAAAAATAAAGGTGATGCTCTATACTTTTCTCAAGTTCGCAATCCACCGATGGTTTCTAAGAGAGATGTGAATACATTGAAGAAGATTTATCAGCAGCCGACTAGTTTGGGGTGGAAAAACAATTTAGAAACTCAAAGAATTAATTTGTGATTGGCACAGCCACCCCTCCGCTTAGAGGGGTGTACCAATTAGTAGCAGGTAGGAGACATCAAGGTTGATTAATTTATTTTCCCAAAGCCTGATTCGACCAAGAATAGCAAAATCCGCCTAGGGTTAAGCCAGCAGCTCCTACAAGCCCTAAGGGAGGAGGTGCTGGTATAGGGAGTTTTATCCAGGCAAAAATTACGCCTATAATCCAACCAGCCAGTAGAGAGATTAAAACTTCTTTCATCAGTTTTTTATTCAACTTTATCATCTCGAACTACTTATTACTAATAAATAGGCTTACATACTCGCCAGGCAAAGAAGGATTAAGCTTGGAACGCCAGTTTTACAACATGCATTATAAATCTATATGACATCAGAATTGGCATGTGGCAATTATATAGTACAAAATTACGATATAAGAAATTTTCTGCGATCGAGCATTTTTACTTGTATTTTGGGAAACCTGAATATATTCAGATACTCAAAATCTTAATTCAGGTATGTTCCAAACAGACAATCAGCAACCAGTAGAATTACTTATGCCGATCATCGCGAGTATTTCTTGAGGAATTGTTTTATTTTTTACAGGAGGAATTAAGCTCGCACTTGTATGTATTGCAGGAAGTGTAAATCATGGAGAATTAACCGAAAAGTTAATCCCATGTTTTTATCAATTATCTTGATTTAATAGTTAAAAATTAGAGAAAATTGAGCGGAAATTTATTGTTTGCTTAATTTTGAATAAACAAATTAAACAAGATATATAACTTAATGATTACAGCTGTGTGGTTTGTGATCTATTAATCTATTAAATAATCTATTCAATTCAAAAAATAATTTAAATTGTATAGAAAAATATCACAAATCAAAAGAATTTTCTCAATGTGCTACTTGATCGAGATTCACTAGCCCCTAAAATAAATATAGTGCGATATGCCATCTCCCCTTAAGGAGAGGTGACGAATGCCAATCGCACTATAAAAAATGAATGGATATGTCAAACTCAAACTGCTTTTTTAGTATGTTGAGGACGTAGATGAAATCTTGGTTCTTTGACAATTTCCTCATAAAGCTTTTCTAGCTGAGTTATATTCTTGTTAAGAGTATAACGTTCTAGTACTCGCTGCCGTGCTTTTTGTCCTAAAGTCAATGCTAACTCTGGATGATCTTGGAAAAGTGGTAATAAAGTGTGTAATTGCGATCGCACTCTATTAGTATCAAGTACTACACCTGCACCATCTTGTAGTACTTCTCCATCAGCACCGACATCAGTTGCCAAACAAGCTAAGCCGCAAGCCATTCCTTCTAAGAGAGATAGTGATAAACCTTCTACTAAAGAAGGTAAAATAAATACATCAGCTCCCCGTAAAATTTCTATACGGCGATTGTCGTCGGCAACAAATCCCAACCAAATGATACCATATTCGGGTCCATAAAAAGGCTCCAAACTGGCTCTTAAAGGACCATCGCCAACGATCAATAATTTACTTTGTGGTCCCATTTCAGCCTGTCTCCAGGCACGTAGCAAGGCTTCAACGTTCTTTTCTGGGGCTAATCTACCTTGATAGACAAACAAACGTTCAGCTTGAAATTCGGATTTGATCGTTGAAAAACCTGGAGAATATTTATTAACATCTACTCCATTGGGAATAACGGCAATATTTTGTGCTGGTACACCCATACGTGCTAACAATTCTCGCTGAAGTTGGGAAAATACGATGACGTTGTTGTAATTACCTAAAAAAGGTGCATACAATTGATAGGCCAGAAGCTGGGTTCCTGATATTAGCTTTGCTCCTTTACCGGCAAATGCGGTATGGAAAGTCGCAATCACAGGTATATTGAGTTTTTCACAGATTTCTGGTAGCAGAAAATCTAGGGGAGATAAAGTAAGAGAAGCGTGAACGATGTCCGGTTTAATTTGCCGTAGCGAATCGGTTAAAACCTTAGTCGCTTTAAATGTAGGAATAGTATAAACCTGAGACTTATAAATAAAAGGTAGGGGTACCTCCGGACAATTTAACTCCTTTGAGCCTTGGGATACTTCTTGGGCAAAATGAAGAAAGCTAACTTCGTGTCCCCGTTCTAGCAAGGCATTTGTAATTTCTCTACTGTAGGTAACATTGCCACAAAATGGCGATTTTTTTCCAATCCAAGCTATACGCATTCTTGATTAGTAATCTGGAAAGGGGGTTTATTCGGTCAGCTTTTCCGTGAATGTGACTGATATGAATTAAATGAGAGCACTCGCTGGCTTTGTGGATATCATAATATCTCAATCCTAATAATTTACAACGCAAATTTTTACGTTTTT
>DESS01000314.1:24496-31210 GCA_002361335.1 Richelia sp. UBA3308 | reverse complement strand
AAATTGAGACACTATGTATAGCGTCTGACTAAGAGCTGGTTTATCCCCGATATTAAGGGATACATTATTGCTCATGTAATTTTACCACGCTGGTAAAATCTTTCTCTAAACACAGCTATGATATCAACCGGCGTAAATAATAATGGCTTTTAGCTGGTAGCTATTCGTTAGATTTATACCTGGTTAATATAGCTGTACAAAAGACAATAGCAGCTAATGTCAAAAATACTGCCTGTAATCCAAAAAAGGTTTCTGCTATACCTGCTAATGCTAAAGGTAAAGTCAGAGCAATATTAACTAAATTGTTTTGCAGACCAAATACTTTACCACGCATTTGGGCTGGGGTTGCAGTTTGAATGGCAGTTTGTAAGGGAATACCTACTAATGCACCAGACACGCCTAACAAACCGATCAAAAACAGTACAATCCATAAATGCTGGGTAAATATCGCCAAACCAGCCAGGGAAATTACCATCCCCATACATCCAGTAAAACTCAAGCCTGTTGTTGGAATATTTTGCCCAAATTGACCTAATAACATTGCGCCAAGGGCGATACCAACACCACCAGATGCCAGTAAGAACCCAAATTGCTCGGCTGTAATATTAGGTATAACTTCTGATAATCGAACCGCTAATACAGTTAAGGCAGCCAATACGGAAAACAAGATTATTAGCTGAATCAAAGCATTGCGGAGAAGATGATTTTTTCCCAAATATACTAAACCATCTTTTAAATCAGAAAAAATATGCTTGGATTCGTTTTCCTGTTCTTGGGGTTTCTCGTTTGTCACTATGAGCAATAAAATCAATCCGGCGATCGCATAGGAACCACCGACTAAAATTTCTCTACCATTATCACCACTACCACCAATTTTCACCCATAAAGCATCTGCTGCTGATAAAAGTGGTTCTCCAATGGCGAATCCCACAATTACGGATGCCATCATGGTTGTAGTATAAAGGGAATTTGCCGAAAGCAAGTTATGGGGCTTTACTATCAAAGGAATTACAGCTTGCTCTGCGGGTGCGAAAAACTGTGTCAGGGTGGATACCAAAAAAGTTACGCCCAAAATAATAAGGAAACCTGGTGGTATATCACCTATATTGTGCGAATCTTTAGCTAACGATAGTAGAGGTACGATAGCCAATACTAAAATACCGCGCCAAATGTTAGTTGACACTAGCACCGTTTTTTTTGCCCATCTATCTACAAATACGCCGGCTAAAGAACCAAAAAGCACTGCCGGAATTGTAAAAGTCATCATTAAAGCCGATACCCAACCGCTAATGCTGCTTCCCTCAGACTGAAACCGAGTATTAATCAAAGCAATCATTAACACTAAGTATACTTTGTCTGCTAACTGGCAAAATACTTGTCCACCCCATAGGGCAAGGAAATTAGGATTTTTTAATACAGGCAAAAAGCCTTGTTCTTTTGTATTTATAACTACTTTATTTTTACCTTTACTTTCTAAGTATACATCAGAATTATGAGCATATTTGACAGTAGCTGCGGACAAATTTTGTTCAAAATTATTGTTACTACTGGGGTGGGAATATAATTCATGTTTTTGTTTAATTTTATTTTCCCAACTTTTATTACTGTCGGTTGTTGTCATTTCCGACATGGATGTCTTATCCTGTTTGTGGTTTTGATCGTTTTTAGAAACGTCTTTTGCTGACATTTCGTTTGTGGTTGTACTTTAGTTTATGGTGGACTTGAAAAAATATAGTTAATTGGGTAAATAAGGAAAATCAACCCCACTAACCAAAAAATAGCAGCTTATCGGTTTTTTAACCCAGTTTTTTGGCAAAATGCTGCAAAAACATCAAATATATTCACATATTTTTTAAACTGAGCCATAATTTGTCCCAAAATAAGAGTCTATTAAAGCTGCCGAACGAATTGAACGACCGAAATGGTATTGAGTATATTGTCGTAAAATACGTTCAATGTATAACCAGTGTTCACTCGTAGCAACTTCTTCTATTATCTCAGGTTGAAGCAATAGCTGTAATAAATTTAGCTCAATAGCATTCAAACGACGTAGCAAAGCGGGTAATTCTTCTTGATGAACAATGGTTTCATAAACGGGGTACTCAGAAGTCGTTTTAGGAGTTAAAGAATAACTTCTACTCTTATTATCTTTGACAACAGAAGCTTTATCTACCCGATTATTTTGTTCCATTCTGCCTTTTTCTACTTTAGTTCGTAGATTTTCCCAAGCAGACAAACTGACAACCCCACCAGCATTAATACTAAAACCTACCTGAGATTTCCCATTAGTAAAATCTGGTGTAACCGGATTGCCTGTTAAACAACAAGCTTCTACTTGAGGCTTTAAACCACTACAAGCTAAAAGCCCAAAAACACCATGCACCAGATACGCTAAAACATTCTGACTCGTAGCGGATAATTCTTCTAAACGACTTAGATGTTCGTTAAATAAGTCAAACAATTCATCTTGAGGTTGTTCGCTTAATGCTTGAGCAAGTACTATTTCCGCTAAATACTGAGAAGCTGCCAATTTACCCAAATCACCTCCCAAACCTGGATAAGTTTTGATAGTTTGTGCTTGGGTAATTTTATCGATACTTCGTCCTTTTGCAATCAGTAATTTATTTACTACAAACATACCGCTTCTCCCACCAAGACTAGAAAGATGCTTCCGTGCGCCGGGAGCAGTAGCTCGAATCAATCCAAATTCCCGGGTCAAAATCGTCACCAGTCTATCGGATTCGCCAAAAGCAGTAGCTCTTAAATTAATTCCGGTTGCTTTGTAGGTTCTAGTCATTAGTTGTTAGTTATTAGTTAGTAACTTTTAACACACAGACTTTAGTTGTTAGTTGTTAGTTATTAGTTATTAGTTAGTAACCTTTAACCTTTAACAGACAGGTCTTTAACGTTTATTTAACCTTTGTCAGTTCCTGACGCTGACGAAGTAAATCAACACTTCTAGAAGTCCCCAATCTATTAGCTCCCGCTAATATTAATTGTAAAGCTTGGTCAACATTGCGAATACCCCCAGAAGCTTTAATTTCAATTCTGTCTTTTGCTAGTTCCTTTAAAAGCTTTACATCTGCTGGAGTTGCACCACCATTCCAACCAGTACTAGTTTTCAGAAACGCTGCACCTGCATCCATAGATACCTCAGCAGCCAGTTTTTTTTCGGAATCAGTTAATAAATTAGTTTCTAAAATTACCTTGATAACTTGTCCGGTTTCTTCACAAATCGCGGCGATTTCTCGATGTATTTCCTCAGTTTTACCAGCTTTTAACCAACCCAAGTTGATTACCACATCTAATTCAGTTGCACCATTTTCTGCAGCTTCTTGTGCTTCGTAGAGTTTGACTGCCGAAGTGTTAGCACCAGTAGGAAAACCGATTACAGTACAGACTTTCGGTTGTTTTCCATGAAGAATTTCCGCTGCAAAACGTACCCAAGTAGGTTGTATACAAACCGCCGCAAAATGATATCTATCAGCTTCTTCACACCATTGCTCAATTTGTTGTTGAGTAGCTGTAGGAAGAAGTAGAGAGTGATCGATAAATGGCGCAATATCAATATCGGAATAGTCTGCTGCCATCGTTCTTTATACTAATGATAATTTTCTGTTGTCAATAAGTAGAATAATACTATTTTTGATAGATTGAACGCTTCTACAGGAAAATTTAGCGTTGATTCCAATTTTGATATCAAGGTTTTCAATTAAATGCAATCCAAAAAAAGTTGCTAAATTTAGGAGATGTAATGATGTGAATAATACAAGAATGGATGATATTTAAGTATAATTTATCATATTATGGCAAAATCCATGTATAAATGGTTATAGACATTTTTTGGAGATGTCTGATGGAGAATTTTGGTTTTTCAGTAGGAAGCTATGGTACGAAGCCTTGCCTTAATTAAACTATTGCAATCGCTGTTTGGGTGCTGGCTTCGCCAATCCGATAAGGATAGGTTTTGAAGTTGATAGAGCAGTTTGCTTTTATTTTGAGTAAGTAAGTTGGCGCAAAAAAATATCACTATGTTAAGAAAAGTGAATTAAGCTCAAAACCTTATACCTCTTGCCTTTTGCCTGATCTAAACTATAATTTTTCTTGCTGATCTACTTAGAGTACTATATTTTAAAACTCCCGAGCGCGTCTAAATGTAGCGATCGAAAGATGAAATATACTGTATTTACTTGACTAACTATTGCGATTGGCATTCGCCACCTTCCCTTTAAGGAAGATCGAATAAAGGTACGATAAACAAAAAGACGTAGGATTGCTACGTCTCTACATGAATATTGCCTTGGCAAATAAAATCAAACTGCTGCATTCTTAATTGCAACAACTTCCTTCTCAGATTCTGGTAACAAACGTTTAACACCTTGCTTGACAAAACTTTGCAAAAATACCACTTGCTGATTTTGTGCAAATACTTGCTGTAAACTTTGTCCAAATTTTTCTAAATTGAATTCACTTCCAGATAAAGTGCATAATTCTTGTTGTTGGAAGTACTCAATTAAAGCTAAACCGGCAATTCTAGTTAAATAAGCTGCACTTACACCTTGTACAACTCCACCAGCAACAAAGGTAAGGGCATTACTTTTTAGTATTACAGTAATAGTTTTGGTAGAAAGTTCCACTAAACCAAGTTTCAACATCAAGCTTCCCATTTCACCAGCAAGGGTTTTGGCTTGCTCCAAGGAAAATTTCTGCTGATAAACTCGACTCAAATCAATTACCATTTGAGCGTTAATTGCCACAGTTGCCAGTATATCAAGTGCGGGTACTGGGTTTGCAAAGGCTGCAGCGGCACTTATCCACTGATATTGTTCAATTATTGGAGTTGCACGTAATTTTCTAACTCCATTTAACAAGCTTTTTGTTTCAGTTTTGAGCAACTTGGCTTTTCTCATAGTAGTTGCCCATACTAACTGTTGTCTTTGAGTTAGTATTTTATCCAATTGCTGGATTAAATTATCGATATCTGGTGCTGGTTGCTCCATCCATTCTTGCACGGAATTATCTTCCAGATGCTTCCGTATTTTGATGGGTTGAGGAGAAGCTGCGGTGGCTACGACATTTTCACCGATTCGCTGCTTCAAAGATAGCAATACACTAGCACGTTGATCCGGTAAATACTGGTCTTGCTTATTGTAAACCAGCATTAACGGTTGATTTTCTGCTTGTAATTGTTCTAAACTTTGGAATTGTGTTTCTGTTAAATCGCCATTGGTGAGAAACAGCACTAAGTCAGATTTTACAGCATCTTCTAGAACAGCAGTATCAAAATTCCCTTGAATAAATAAAGGTAATGTTTCAACACATTCTACAGATGGAAGATTCTGCTGTCGCAAAATTTCAATTAAAGTGGTTTTACCTACCGATTTACCACCAGTTACTGTTAATTTAATTTCTTCTCGGTCTAATTCACTATACAACTGAGGAATATTTTCTTTCAACAAAGCTGCTTTTTCTAGGGCTTCTCCACAATCACCTGCAACTTCATGCAATTTATCTATGGCGTACGCACTTTGAGCAATAGTATTTTCCACCATTACTCTATCGATAGCCATTTCATCTAATTGCTGGTTAGTAGGTTTGGTGCTCCAAGGTTTTATTAACCACAAACCAGCACCAATTGCAAGCAGACTTAATAAGCTAAATTCTCCAAGCTGCATCAGTTTATGATGCCAACTTTCTAACATCCATAGAGTAAAGGATAAACCCACTCCTCCCACTAAAATAGGACGCTTTAATTTCCAAACCATGATTCAACTTACCCAATTACGATGGATGGTTAATATTTTCCAGAATATATCAAAATCCTGGGAATAAAGAATTTCAAGGATGAACTCACGCCCTTTGATTTTCTGATATTTTCTCGTTCAATTAGTTTCCCAAGCTAGCAGTCGAATTTGAAACTAGTACAGTGGAAGCCTAAATAAAGTACCCGTTTCAAAACCTTGAAAACCCGATGCAATAATAATTATTACTTTGATACCTTGATACTTTTGACAAACGCCCGGGGGTACTAGCTTTTTGATATCTTTCTTTAATCCGTAAATTTGTTCTATACATATTGAAAATAGAAAAATATTTGATCGAAGTTTTTTAAACTTTCTAATTAACAACTCAATATAGTAAAAATATATAATTATGCTGATTAAAAATATTAGAGTATAAAAAATATTTTCATGATTTGCTTATAAATTTGGTTCTTCAGTACATCGGGAACTAAAATTATTGCTCAAAAGCTTGAAATCCTTATTAGACATTGGTTTTTCAGTACATCGGACAGCTAAAAGTATTGCTCAAAAGCTTGAAATCCTAAAGCGGGAATGTTACTAGCTTTATAAATTACCTTGATAGTAAATACTATTTTTTATTCCCTGTTACCTACTCTCTCCACCCGAGTTCCTTTTTTTTATTATTTTTCTAACATACTAAGTACAGATTAGCCATAAACTTTTACAGGAGAGTAGTCATTTGGCGTTATCAGTTATCAAGTACATAGAGGATAAATCGAGGGGCTTGAAAATAAGGAATATTTTTTTTCTTTCCACAGCCTATACCGGGGGCTTGTATCGTGTTTATTTTTTGGTCAATATAATCATCACAAAATAAATCCCTACAATCAGTGAAATTGTAGGGATTTATTTATATCTAATTTGGTAGCGGGAAGTGGATTTGAACCACTGACCTTCGGGTTATGAGCCC
>DESS01000314.1:15061-24469 GCA_002361335.1 Richelia sp. UBA3308 | reverse complement strand
TTATGAGCCCGACGAGCTACCAGGCTGCTCTATCCCGCGTCGTCTTTCAATAATATAACAAACAACTCTAGGATTTGTCAACTACAAAATGGATAATTCTCCAACAACTTCCAGACGCTTGTATTGGGCTAATGTCATAAACTTTTCTTCAAGGGCTTCGGCGGTGCTGGGGGAAATCCAACCGAGTTGAGTTAGTAAATGAATAGCTACGGCATATTTTGCTCGCTTGGCTCCATCAATTACTTTAATGACTAAACCCATACCATCACCAAGCTTACTAATACACTGCAATCCTTCAGCACCTGATTTGCTTATCAGTTCACCGGGAGTTAAACGCATCAATTCTGTATCAAATTTACCTTCACCTGCCACCATCAATGGGTGATGAGTCATTGAACGTACAATGCGCTCCATATCTAAACTGTTACCGGAAGCTAAGCGAGCGTAAAGTGTAGCAATTTGACCGAGTTGCATTAAATAAGTAGGTACGCCACAATCATCGTGAGCGCTAATAAACTCTACAGCTGGCATTTGCAACAATTCTGATATTTTTTTCAATACCAGTTGCTGAACTGGGTGCTTGCGCTCTAAATAATTAGCTAAAGACCAATTACATTGCTGACAAACAGCTAACATTCCGGCGTGTTTGCCAGAGCAGTTATATTCTAGGCTGCTGCGTTTACCTTCAGGAATAGGACATTGAACGGCTGAGGGGTCTATATCAGCTCGCCATAATATATTAAATGCCTGTCTAACATGTTCTATACTTCCAGCATGGGAACTACAGATAATAGCTAAATCTTTATCGTTAAGATTATAACGTTCTAAAGTTCCCGTACTAGTGACAGCCAAGGCTTGAAATGGCTTGAGTGCGGAACGGGCAAATGTAGCTGTTTCGGCGTTTCCTGCTACAGAAAGCACCCGTCCGCGTTCGTCGCACAGTAAGGCTTGGACTGTGTGCTTTGATTCAATAATTCCTTCACGCAGTAACCTTACTTCTACTGCGGGTGCTTGAGTTCGTTTTGCCATTACCAATCCTTAGCCAAGTCTAGACTATAAATATTTAATACTTAATTAACTCATAACTTCTAACTAATAACTGTCCCAATTATTTGAAATTTTGGATTAAATTTTAGATAAAATTTTGGATTTTTGATTAATAAAAAATGTTTTATTCCTATCATTAAAAAAAACGGTTGTAAGACACTAAATTTCCGGCTGGACAAATCTAAAATTGTGGAATGTTGTTGATCGGTAGCTAAAAAAGCATCGTATTTTATCAACAGGACACTGTTTTTAGGTATAAAATCGAGGAAAGTTTGAGACGAAGAATATCTTTAGAACACTGGGTTTATTCTACTTGGGGAGATACTCCACTTAATACAACCGAGGGTAACTCGGTAAAATAGTGGCTCCCCAAGACATCCCTTTGCTTAACTGTCAGCAAAATCTAAAATTCAAAATTGATTGATGATTTACAGGAATTGCCAAACCATCGTACCAAAAATGAACAATATAACCAAGGACAGTCCGGTTATTTGTAACCTTTGAATAATTGGTTTAATCTCATAGCTTACAACTAGGCGATCGCGATCTAAAACTTCTTGGGGTTTTTTCCAATTTTGTCCATCGTACCATCCGGATTCTTCATAAAAGATGATCGGACTTGCGAGGCGATCGCGCACGTAAGACCAACCTAAATACAAACGCAATACAAGTAGAACTACTCCTATACTTGCTCCGCCTACTCCACACAAGATAAATTTAGCCATATACTTATGTGGGGGAAAACTGGAGTAAGCTACTGGTCCTGCTACTACAAATGATATTGCCCATGTCCAAGCGATTGTGGTCAGATAGGAGCGTATTGAAAGGCTACAGTCACGAAATAGCCAAGAGTTTTTTAACTCTTCGTACTCATTTAACGGTTGCTGTTCCCGGGGAACTGGACAATTCCATACCTCATAATCAATCATGTTGGTTCACTCCCACCCTTAATATATGCCTGGAAATCTAGACGTTCTGCATGACCCCAGAACGCCTCTAAATTATAAAATTCTCTTTCCTCGGGCATCATAACGTGAACGATGACTTCACCGTAATCTAGTAGTACCCAACTTGCTTCGGCTTTGCCTTCCGTTCGTAAGGGTTTACGCTCCCACTTTTCTTCGACTTCCTCTTCTATGGTATTAGCGATCGCCCTTACCTGTACGTTTGAATAACCACTCATGACAACGAAATAATCGGCTAGGTAAGATACATCCCTGACGCGAAGCACTAACATATCTCCTGCTTTGCGATCGTCACCTGCTTGGGCAATACTTAAAGCTAGTTTTGCGCTATCGTCGGCATCAAACTGTTGAGAACTTATGGGGGCGTTGCTAACAGCAACAAATTCGGATTGCAAATCAGCTTGGAAATAATCAGACATTAAACCTTGCTCTGCTTATTTGGGTGAGGTTTTCAGATTTTTCTTGGGTCCCGGATAATCCTCTCGGTTAATTGCAAATATTAATCAATATTATTCTTGAATACTAGCAAAAAATAGATATTTATGACTTTAACCATATTACAATCATATACTAGTATTTACACTTAACAAAAAAAAAATCGGGTAGCAATTAGTCGCGGATGAATCAAGCGAGGACTATCTAACAATTTTTTAAGAGTATAATCGCAGGTCAAATAAACGGCTTTATGGATATGTTCGCGGCTAACTTGTCTTAAAGCTTGTAGAGAAGCATTATCGCCGCGTCCTGGTTCTAAAGTATCGGCTAAAAATACGATACAAGAGAGGGGACTCATATCTGGTCTACCTAAAGTATGATTGGCGATTGCATTTAACACTTGTTTATCTTTCACACCAAATGTATCTCTAGCTACGATAGCACCGACATCTGCGTGTAAAAGATGAGGATTTGTTTCCAGTACTGGATCTAGAGTTAATCCTTCTTCTCGTGCCATATGCAAAAGCCTTTGGGGCTTAAAACACTTTGCCAAATCGTGCATTAAACCGGCGGTTGCAGCTTTTTGCTGGTCTAAATCGTAAATAGCAGCTAAATAAGCAGCCGTTTCTTCTACCCTTAGAATATGATTTATCCGCTGTGGCGGAACATTGTGTGATAAATAAGTTAATATTTGTTCGCGCATCCCAACATAGTTGGTGTTCAAATAATAAATGCAATTAAAACAGTCATAATCTCATTGTAACGAATTTTTTCTTTTAGATTTTTGAGATAAATTACAAAGCGTTGCAAAAAATTTACCCCAGCCTGATTCGGCTGGGGAAGGCTTGGGTACTCTGTCGGGATAGGAATTGGGGGATTATTTTTCCAAAACAGAAAATTAATCAAAAAAATTTGATTAGACTTCCTGCTTGGACACAACTGTAGTATCTATTGTTGAACAATTGTGTGTTATGGATTCAAACAAAGACTCATAACTATTCAAAGCTTGCTCAAAAGCATATTGATCGACGGCATATTTGCGACTGTTGTAACCGAGAGTTTTAACTTTTTCTGGATGCTTATATAAATCCAAAACAGCATTAGCCAACAATGATGGTTCTTCTGGAGGAATAATAATACCGCCGCCACTTTGTCGAATAGCCCTGGCTGCGGTTCCATTATCAGGAACAGATGCAACAATTGTACGACCGCTAGCAAGTAAAACTTGAATTTTGGATGGCATATTGAAAGAAATCACATTTTTCTTTTGCACTACTAATCCGACATCGGCAGCAGCTAACATTTCTGGTAAACGTTCCCGTCGTTGAAAAGGAAGAAGCAATACATTATCTGCACCGCACTTGTGACATTCTTGTTTTAGGCGCTCTAAACCCTTAGCTTCGCCAACAATTACAAAAGCAATATCTGGAATATCCCGTAAAGTAGCAGCGGCTTTAACAACTGTTTCTAAACCTTGAGTAAGAGCAATATTACCGGAATATAAAACTACAAATTTTCCATCTAGTTTATGTTCAGTACGGAAAGTATTGCAATATTTTGGTAAAGGACAAATAAAGTTGACATCCACCCAATTGGGAATTTGTACTATTTTATCTAGCGCTACATTTTTAGACAGCAAATTATCTACAAACCCATCGGCGATAACACTAATTTTATCAGCATAGCGATAAGCAAATTTTTCTAAAATGGAAAATACACGAATCAAGGATTTGTTTTTCAGCAAACCGACATGAACCGCAGCTTCGGGTAATATATCTTGTAGATTTAAAACTACTGGACATCTGTGTAGCCATCCTAAAAGGGTAGCAGGCAAACAAACTGGTAAAGATGGGGATGTAGAAAGAATTACATCAGGTCGCCAGCCGAAAAGGGCGGGCATAAAGCTAGTAAAAACAAAACTAGCATCTAACATGATCCGATCTAACAAATTGGGTTGGGGACGAATCCAAACATAGCTTCTTTGAATTTTAACGCCATTTTTATATTCTGTTAGATATAACTTGCCTCGGTAGTCATGATAAATTTTACGCTCGGGGTAATTAGGCATAGCCGTAACTACACGTACTTGGTGTCCCCGTTTAACTAAGCCCTCTGCCAATTCAGTCATCAAGGGGGCGATACCAATTGGTTCTGGATGATAGTTGTAAGAGTAAATTAAAATTCGCATAGTAAAAATTTAGAAGAATCGTCAATTGATTCTTTTAAAAACAACATTTATTTCTAAAATTCTTCTGCGCTAAAAAAGCGCCTGTATTTAATTTTGCTTGCAATATCTTTTAAAGTCAGTCTATCTTCGTTGAAGATTAGGTAAAATTTGATGCTGATTTTAAATAAGCACTGTAAAGATAATGTTATCTATTAACTGATACGAAAAATCTTTTCAAGTATTAATACGTAAGTGAAAATATCATAAATATTGTTTTGATTTTGAAGGGAATTTAAATAAAGTCAAAAGTGAAAAGTATCAAAAGTTAAGGTAATAATTATTATTTTATAAAGATTCCAAGGTTTTGATATGGGATAAAAATAAAAATAAAAATAAAAATATTATTGTGATTGTGTCAACATCGGAACGTAAATCGCAAAATTAAAAGAAGAGGTTTGAATGGATAGAATGGCCATCATACCTCCCCTTATAAATAAGTTGCTAATAAATGACTAAAAAAAATTAAGTAAAGTGATAAATTACATAGCACCACTGCTTTTGTTGAACAGGATAGCAACTGTTTTAAAAATAAGCTTTAAATCATACATTAAGCTCCAGTTTTTTTGATATTGCAAATCTAAACGAATTACATCCTCAAAATCACGGATACTGGAACGTCCGTTAACTTGCCATTCTCCGGTCATACCCGGTTTGACATCCAAACGTTGCCACTCTGGTACTTCATAAGTTTCAACTTCATCGGGTGTGGGTGGCCTTGTACCAACTAAACTCATTTCGCCTTTAAGAACATTCCAAAATTGGGGTAGTTCATCTAAACTAGTGCGTCGCAAAAATCTACCCACCCGTGTAACTCTGGGGTCATTTTCTATCTTAAAAAATGCCCCTTTTACTTGATTAAGTTTTTGAAGTTCGGCTTTTTTGGCTTCGGCATCTACACACATAGAGCGGAATTTCCACATGCGAAAACGCTTTCCCATCCAACCACAACGAGTTTGACCAAAGAAAATTGGACCGGGGTCATCAATTTTGATGGCTGTGATAATCACGATAGACAATATGGCTGTAATTACCAAACCGACTAATGCTCCTAAAATATCAATAAACCGTTTCGTCCAAGAGCGTATAGAAGGATGAGTTTCTGGCAATTTGTTTTCTCGTCGGCGAGGAGAAGTTGGTGGGGGTGTAAATTCTCCTTCTTCAATGGTAAATACATTTACTAAACCGGTTAGTTCCAGTACAGCCATTACTTGAGGAGTAACATTTTGCAGTAAAAATTCAATTCCTTTTTCTTGAGAATTCTTAAAATTACTGACTAAAGCACCCAAGCCACTACTGTCCATAAAAGTAGTTTGTCCAAAGTCAATGACAATTTTGCTAGGAGTTGTATCTGCTGCAATTACTTGTTCACAAGTTTGCTTAAAGCTTACAGCTTCAAGCACGCTTAAACGGCGGCTTACTTGTACTCTAACCGTGTCCTCTAATAATGTAACCGGAAAATCTACCTCTGTAGGTTGGTCATTCATGGAACCTTGCACTTTAGTTGACATATCTATGTTTTATGTTTTACTGCCTACATTATTTTTTCCTAGGAACTGCCTAAAACAAATACCTATTTATTAGGTATTAAGAAGTTATAGCCTATTTATTCGCTTGAAATTGAATATAGAGTTATGACGGTTCACAATAGAACAAGAAGTCAATAAAAGTCAGTAGATATCAAATATAAAGTCTAAAACATAAATGTTTTTCCGCAACCAGCCGCTACTCAAGCTAATAAAATTGAGGATAAGTCATCTAATACAGACTTGATAATTGAAGTTTACTAAATAACTTCTGTTCCCTATGTCGCCATAGCACATATAGGTTGCTATTTGTCCCATGACTATAAACACTTCTGTGAACGAGAACGCACGCTTGATAGAGGTATTTTCCGCAATTCAGGGGGAAGGCCTGAATGTAGGAACACGCCAAATTTTTATTCGTTTTGCTTTTTGTGATTTGCGCTGTCACTTTTGTGATAGCGCCCATACTTGGAATGCACCCGCCACTTGTAAAATTGAGCGAACCCCTGGATGTCGTGATTTTGAAATTTGCTCTAATCCGATTTCACTACCCATATTACTTGAATGGGTTGAGCGGCAAAATATACCTGGATTACACGATAGCATTAGCTTAACTGGAGGCGAACCTCTACTCCATGCCAGCTTTTTATCAAACTTCTTACCGCAAGTTCGCTTAACCACGGGTTTACCTATATACCTAGAATCTGGGGGACATCGACCGGAACAACTCGCTATGATTCTATCCTACTTAGACTCAGTAGGCATGGACTTGAAGTTACCTAGTGTTAGTGGTGAAAATCGTTGGCAAGAACACCAATTTTTTCTCAAATTATGTTATGACGCTCGAGTTGAAGTCTTTGTAAAAATCATTATTTCTCAAGATACAGACCCCTCTGAACTGAAAGATTCTGCTCTGTTAGTAGCAACTGTAAATCCAGCAATACCAGTGTTTTTACAGCCCGTTACCCCATTAAATACCACCGAAAAATTCACCTTACCACCCGTGGTTGCTCCAACTCCTAAACAAGTTATAGATTGGCAGGCTTTGATGAAAAAATATCTTAATTCAGTCCGCGTGGTACCTCAAACTCATAAAATGATTAATCAGTTATAAATGAAACATTTAAAATAAGTGTAAATAGTGAAGTTATTGATGATAAACCTTTACGTGTAGCCGATTTCTAGTTAATGTTACACAGTAAACAAAGTTTCTAATATTTCATGTTTTTCTTCTAAAAATTAGTTTATGAAGATTTAGCCAAGAAAAAAAGAATTTTTTGTAAAAGACTTCTATCGATTTAATTAAGTTAACAAACTTTAAAAGCATGATTAAAATTCTTATGTAGAAAAATCTAATAAGCTAGTGTATTCAAAAAAAGAAAAATGAAGTATTTAGATTTAAGTTTTAAAAAAAATAATTCTGTCTCAATTCTTTTCAAAAAAATAGTTGAGATAGATTTTTCCCCAAAGATATCCTAGATACAAAGTTAACTACTATACTTATAAATCGAGATACATCATTTATTGTTTATAATTCATCTTGACAATTCATCTTATCTAGGTATTTTTATTTGTGGCAATATAATTTTTGATTAATTGGTAGGGTGGGGATTCCCATCCCTACTTTATAAGTTTTAATACCCGCCTTCATCCATATTTCGAGATTTAGATTTTGCCTTATTAGCACTGCGCTTAAGTGCAGAAAGTCGGGCTTCATATTTCGACCTCTGGCGCTTGCTAGGAGATTTTTCAATTAAGGTTTTTAAAGCGCTACCTAAACTCTTGTAGGCGTTGGGTAAACTGTAGCCAAAGCGAGTTGCTAAACCAATGGCTTTCTCATCAGCTTCGATTAATTCTCGAGCTTGTTTTTCGCCATTATTTTTTTGAAACAATCGCCAGCCAGAAACGCCGCATAAAGCTAGTGCAAGTACTAAGAGCAATCCATCTTGTACCCATAATTCGCCTACAGCACCGCCCAAACCGATCGCTAAGGCAGCCATTTCCCAACCATCTTTGGGAATAGTATCATTTTGAATCCGAGCGACTTCATGCCAGAACAGCAAATTTCGCTGATCCATTGCCAATTCATCCCATTTTGCCAGGTCAATTTGAATTTCCACCTGATCTTTACCAATTTCTTCGCAACGAACCAGGGGTGGATTGACTTCGGTAGTGCCTTCAACCGTAACCCAGCTTTGTAATTCTGGAGGTAGTAAGCCTTTCAATCGCCGGAGTTCGCTCATTTCCGCTTTAGCAGAAGAGGTTGCGTAAGATGTCATAAAACCCAGCCCAAGAAAACTTCAGTATATAGTGAGGGTACCCTTAAAAGGAGTATAACGATTTATATTGGTGAATCGACTTTATTCGCTAGGAAATCTTCCGCGTTTTTTCCTGGCTTCCATTGCTTTTTCAAGAAGATCCAATAATCCAGGAGCTTGTTCTTGAATGCTCAATAATAGTCTTTCACCTATTTCTACATTACCTGGGTCGTGACCAGTTTCCATAACTTCCTTTAGACGGGGTATGGCGACGCTGTCAACAAGTTGAATTAACCCACTCAAACAACGATTAAATTGTTTTTCGGTAAGCTTAGAATCTTCGATGGGAAACTCAATAATCGCACGAATTTCGCCATCTGAGGGGTCATATTCCCATTGCAGCATTTTGGTTTCCCAAGAAATCACTAACATTGTCTGTAAAATTGCTGCTTTATGGGGATGATCTTTGACACCACTTAGCACTTGAGGTGCAAATACACGGAAAAATTTTCCATCTTCATCTAACTGGACTACAATTAAAAAATCTTCAACATGATCGCCTTCTACACCCGTAACAATACGGTCTTCTTCTTCGTCAATCCGATAGTCCCAACCAAGTTGGTCTAGATATTCGCCAATTTCTTGCACGCTTACTGCCATAAAAAGCCCCTTTATAAACCCTCTGTGCGGCTGTTGCCAGATTTAGTTTAACTCGTCGAAGGCAGACCTAATAAGTGAAATTGCTACTATCTACGACCCTTTTATGAATAACTGTCATTAAAAGTACCAATTTTTATATAAATACATATTTACTTAATCTGAAGATAGTTTTGTGGCAATATTCTTGCTGAAGATGTATTTTACAAGGTTACTAAAGTTACTTAAAATATAACAAATTTAACTTTAATATTAAATGAAGGAAGAAGGTTTGAGCGGAAGAGCGGAGGCGGAGA
>DESS01000314.1:0-14984 GCA_002361335.1 Richelia sp. UBA3308 | reverse complement strand
CAGCGTGGGGCGTATCTTCCACCCTATGAGGGTGGGGAATTAAACCCATATGTTTAAGTTAAATAAAAATTAAATAAAAATTAAATATATATTGCGATCGCGTGGTTCTGATTATTTTAACTTAAAACTTTTTAGATCTTGCTAAATCCACCTTTTTAATGGGGACTGTAACCATCCTTAAAAAGGGGGGAAGGGGCATTCATCGGAGAATTGCCTGAAAAACTATACTTCTTAAACTCTTCTGAGAAAGCCAGTTTTTTAGAAAAACCGGCTTTCTTAATTCTCACAAATAACTTAGGAAGATTGTGTTGGAAATAATTTAAAGTATTTTGTTTTAAAATTAAACCTTGGCTTCTTCTTTCACCAATTTATCCCAACCTAAATCTTTCAAATTATTATTCCGACGTAAGGGACGAGTGACTAATTCTAAAATATCCCTTGCATTAGTAAAACCGTGAATTTGAGCGAAGGTAAATTCTACTGACCATTTTGTATTTATTCCCCGTGCTTCTAAGGGATTAGCATGAGCCATTCCGGTAATTACTAAGTCGGGATTTAACTGATTTATTCGCTGAATTTGATTGTAATTATCAGGTTTCTCCACAATTTTAGGCAGAGCTACATCCATTTCATGACAAGTCTTTTCTAAAAGTTGTAATTCAGCAGCTTGATAGCGCTTATCCATGTAGGGAATACCGATTTCGGGAACTGTCATTCCGCAGCGAATTAAGAATCTTGCCAAAGAAATTTCCAGTAAGTTATCGCCCATAAAGAAAACTGACTTACCACGAATTAAATTGACGTAATCTGACAAATTTTGCCAAATTTGTGCTTCTCTTTCATCCAAACCTTTGGGAGTAATACCGAAGACGGAACAGATTTTTTCAATCCAAGCTCTGGTACCATCGGGGCCTATGGGAAATGGTGCGCCGATCAATTTACATTTACGTCGCCGCATTAAGGTTGTAGCGGTACGACTGAGGAAGGGGTTGACACCGGCGACATAATACCCTTCTTCAATTACTGGCAGTTCTGTAAATCTTTTTTCAGGTAACCAACCAGAAACTTTGATGCCTTGTTTTTTCAGTTCCAAAGTCAACTGAGTCACAACTGGATCTGGTAAGGAACCAAAAAGAACTAAGGGTGGATGGTTTACATATTCGGACTCTTCTTCAACTACTTGCTCTTTTTTCTTGCCGAAATTAAGTAGCTTTTGAATGCCGTTACGCTCTTCTTTCTCTTTTTCTACTATAGGGGCTTCTTTAGCACAGCGATTAGCCATTGCAGCTAATACAGTATCTTCTCCTTGAGTGAAAGCATAGTCTAGGCCATTTGCTCGCGCTACCACGATGGGAATGCCGATTTCAGCTTCCAATTTCGGTGCTAAACCCTCCAAGTCCATTTTGATGATTTCGGTGGTACAGGTGCCAATCCAGACGATGACACTAGGATTGCGATCGCGTTTTATTTGTAAACACAATCTTTTGAGTTCTTCATAATCGTTGAGTTGTGCGGAAATATCTCCTTCTTCCAATTCTGCCATTGCATAACGGGGTTCGGCGAAAATCATTACTCCCATTGCGTTTTGTAAGAAGTAGCCGCAAGTCTTTGTGCCAATTACCAAGAAGAAACTGTCTTCAATTTTTTGATATAACCACGCTACGCAGCTAATGGGACAAAAAGTGTGGTAATTACCTGTTTCACAATCAAAATTTAAAGCTTGTGGTTCAGCAACTGTCATTTGATTAATTTCTCCCCTTAATTTTTAAGTTAGGAGCTAAGTAAAAGTAAGGAGTGAGTAGTGAGTAGTGAGTAGTGAGTAGTGAGTAGTTAAAATTCATAACTCCTTACTCGTTACTCGTTACTCGTTACTCGTTACTCATAACTCCTTACTCGTCTTAGCCGTTGGGGAAGAGACTGGCTATTTCCGAATCGTCAATAGAACCATCAGTCATATCTTCCCCTGAAAACATTTCGTTATCTTTTTGTGTAGATTCTTCGCTCCAGACATCTGTTAGCGCGTCACCAAAGCCAGTGCTATTGCCATCTTTAAACTCGTCAAAGGAAATATCACCAAAAGCGTCTTCAGATTGTGCATTTGGGGTTTGCACTGACTCTTTGTCAGAAGATTTTTCTTTACTGACATAAATATCTGCCAAACTTTCATCTGCCAAACTTTCAGCTTGGGTGGGATCAAATCCATTTTCTTTGCTATTAGGATTTTCTTCTGAATCTTCTCCACCCCAAGCTTCTTCAACTACCAAAGTTTCGCCATGGGAATCGCCTAATTCCATTTGTGGAACATTTTCTACATGGGCTGAATCGTTGATTGAGGAAGTAGCACTAACAAATTCCTCTGGATTTTCGTTCATAGAAAATTCTGAGTCATCCTCCTCTTGTTCCGATGCTGCTTCCATGGGTTCCTTTCCAAGGGCTGTATCTGGATCGAAATGCAGATCGAGGACTTCAACTAAGGTATCAGCATCTGCATTCAATTTGGAAAATGGCAGCATTAACTGCGCTAACTTCGGTTCCAGGGCGTTTGCTACTCCCAGGATGAGATATGAAGACGGGCGTTTACCACCATCGGGTGTGTAAACCGAATCTACTTCCATATGTAATTTAATCCAGTCGCGATTCGAGGCGTAGAATTGCAACCACTTTTCCTTCAATGAATCCGTGAAACTATAAAAGAAAGCCATTTTATCTCCTCATCCTGAGAAATAAACTAATGATTTATACAATCATCAAGTCTAATTCCTCTTCGGGTAATGGAACCTGTGGTTTACTCGGATTTAGATAAAAATCTGACAACAATGAGAAGAGTTCTCGATCTTGTGCATCCTGTGGAACTACCCCCTCGGGACGAGCCAAAAGTTGGTCGGCTATGTTGAGATAGTAGTCACAAACGTAGTTTAAAGCGGGTTCTGTGTCTGCCATTTCAAATAAGGTCTTGCCTTTGACTCGGGAAACACGGATATCTTCTATCAAAGGTAGAACTTCTAAAACTGGCATGGGTACGGATTCAACATATTTTTCAATTAAATCCCGTTTTGAGGTGCGGTTGCCAATTAAACCGGCTAATCGTAAGGGATGAGTCCGGGCTTTTTCTCTGACTGAAGCGGCAATACGGTTAGCTGCGAATAATGCGTCAAAGCCGTTGTCGGTAACTATTAGACAATAATCGGCATAGTTGAGGGGTGCTGCAAAACCACCACAAACTACGTCACCGAGAACGTCAAACAAGATTACATCATACTCGTCAAAGGCGTTGAGTTCCTTGAGTAGTTTTACGGTTTCTCCAACCACGTAACCGCCACATCCTGCTCCTGCGGGAGGACCGCCAGCTTCTACACAATCAACTCCGCCATAACCCTTGTAAATTACGTCTTCTGGCCAAATATCTTCGTAGTGAAAATCCTTTTCTTGCAGGGTATCAATAATGGTAGGAATCAGAAATCCTGTTAAGGTGAAAGTGCTGTCGTGCTTTGGATCGCAGCCAATTTGTAGAACTTTTTTACCACGTTTGGCTAAGGCGACCGAAATATTACAACTGGTTGTGGATTTACCGATTCCACCTTTTCCGTAAACTGCTAGTCTCACTTTTTTTGCCTCTTATAGTTTCTTGTCAAACTCTTGACTCAAATACTTACATTTACCTAGACAGAAAAAGGATTGTCAGGCCTAGGCGATCGAATCTCGTTAATGTCCAAGTTACACCGAAAACAATAAAGCTTTTAGGTTGTAATCGGCTTTATTCCTGAGAAATAGGATTTAATAGTTTTTATTTAAAACCCTATTATCTAGAAAAGTCTACGGAAGCTTAAATTAATTTAATAATAGGTTTTATTTAATTATTTATATACAATTAGTTACAATACACAAATTTTCTCAAACTTTTGATTTATATAGCTTTCTGTTGGCAAATAAGAAGGCTAATACCTTGAATGACTTTACCATCAATATAAAGCTGACTATAGGACCTCAAGTAATAACACTTAGTCTATTTTTTTATTTTTTAAGTACTATGAGTAAATTTATGGATAATCGCTGTAAAGTATATAAATCAAGAATTATCAGTTTTTTTTCGTTACTGCGTACTTAAGTAAAAACTCGGTTTCTTTACCAAAAAAATTTAATTTAAAACTCAACCTATGTCAGGTTTGATTATTTGAGGTGTTGCTTGATAGCGCCCGCTTAAGGGGGAAGTCAAAGGGCAAGAGGCAAGAGGCAAAAGTCTAAAGTATTAAGCCCTCGCTACAGTTGAAAGAGGGAGGGAGTGAGGGAGGGAGGGAGTGAGGGAGGGAGGGAGTGAGGGATAAATTTCGATAGGAAATCTTAAAGCGGAATGGGAGTAATAACTAAAGTGCTCATAAATGTTAAAAATAATCACATTTGCTAAAATCGGTTAATTTTTTGGGAATTTGGTATCATTAAATATCTAAATCAACTTCAAACCACTAAAATTGGGCAGAATTCAAAGAATTGAAAAAATTCAAACATAAATATTAAAAAAAGCGATTAAATTAAATCGCTTGTTGTTAATGTAAAATCGCAGCAACTAGGAAGTAGCTAAGTGAAGCTGTTTCGATGACGACAAAACTTACAGCATATTTCATATGAGTTATCGGTACATTCTTACGAGCAGGGATGCCTGTACCACAAGAGTGGGCATCATACCCGATGGCAATTCCAGTCAACTTCGGCTCTTCCTTCATCCCTCTTCCTTGGCTTTAACTTGAGACATTTCTTGTAAAGATTGCCAACCGGGTTGCCAATTTGAACGGTCTTGCAATAATTTTGCATTAATCCAGAAACGAACGGTATCATCGCAAGAAGCGACCATTTCAGCATATACCCACTTACCTTGATTTTTGCGGTTAATAACTTGAAAGTGTCGCCAACCATCAATTTTTTTGCCAGATGTCCACTTAGAACCCAGTAAATAAGGAAATTTCTGTTTCTTAGCCATTATGCTGCTGCCTTTTTCTGATAGTTATGTTAACTCGGTGTGAGGGGAGAAGGGGAGAAGGGGATAAGGGGATGGGGCAATAGGGTTCAGTTAAGAAATTGACCAAAAAAAATCGGATACAAGCCATCGATAATCCGTAATTAAGGCTCCTCGATTCATCAAGCCGGGTACTTGATAACTGATAACTGATAACTGAAATGACATATTGGAGAAGCAGGGGGAGCAGGGGCAGAGAAAAATTAGTAACATCCCTAGCCTTTCGGGCTTATCTGAACTGTATTGGGGTATGGGGGGAGAAAGAGAAGAATTTCAACCGAAAATCGAATAATCTAAAATCTAAAATCCTTTGACTTAAATTTATGAAAATACTACTAACTAAGGAGTGAACACCGATCTTGTAAGATGAATGACTTTTTTTAGAATATTTTATAGAAAAAATAGTTTATTTTTGATTCTTTTGTGATCTTGAATTGTTATATTTTTTACAAAGCCTATGCAACCTACTAATCCAAATCAATTTACTGAAAAAGCTTGGGAGGCTATTACTCTTACTCCTGAGATTGTAAAACAATATCAACAACAGCAGATTGAAAGCGAACATTTAATGAAGGCGTTGCTGGAACAAGATGGATTAGCTGCACCTGTTTTTACTAAGTTGGGTGCGAATCTGGAAAAAATTAAGCAGCGCACGGAGGAGTTTGTTAAAAATCAACCGAAGGTGTCGGGTAGCAGTAGTTCTGTATACTTGGGACGCAGTTTAGATAAACTTTTAGATCGGGCTGATGGATACCGTAAGGAGTTTGGTGACGAGTATATTTCTATCGAACATTTGTTGTTAGGTTATACCAGGGACGATCGCTACGGTAAAAGTTTATTCCGAGAGTTTGGTATTGATGAAAGGAAATTAAAAGATACTATTAAACAAATTAGAGGGAGTCAAAAAGTGACCGATCAAAATCCAGAAGGTAAGTATCAATCTCTGGAAAAGTACGGGCGTGACTTAACTCAAGCTGCTAGTGAAGGTAAACTTGACCCTGTAATTGGACGGGATGATGAAATTCGTCGGACTATTCAAATTTTGTCGCGGCGTACTAAAAATAACCCGGTACTTATCGGTGAACCTGGTGTTGGTAAAACTGCGATCGCGGAGGGTTTGGCGCAACGAATTATTGCGGGTGATGTGCCGCAGTCACTCAAGGATCGCAAGCTGATAGCTTTGGATATGGGTGCTTTGATTGCAGGTGCGAAGTTCCGGGGTGAGTTTGAGGAGCGTCTCAAGGCTGTATTAAAGGAAGTTACCGAATCTGGTGGTAATATTGTTCTATTTATTGATGAAATTCATACGGTTGTAGGCGCTGGTGCGACTCAAGGGGCTATGGATGCTGGTAATTTACTCAAGCCGATGTTAGCGCGGGGTGAGTTACGCTGTATTGGTGCGACTACTTTGGATGAATATCGTAAGTATATTGAAAAGGATGCAGCTCTAGAAAGACGCTTCCAACAAGTTTATGTCGATCAACCCAGTGTGGAAGATACTGTTTCAATTCTGCGGGGTTTAAAGGAACGATATGAAGTCCACCATGGTGTAAAAATTGCTGATAGTTCTTTGGTGGCAGCGGCTACTTTATCTAACCGTTATATTACTGACCGCTTTTTACCTGATAAGGCAATTGATTTAGTAGATGAAGCGGCAGCACGTCTGAAAATGGAAATTACTTCCAAACCAGAAGAATTAGACGAAATCGATCGCAAAATTCTGCAACTGGAAATGGAGAAGCTATCCCTACAAAAGGAAAGCGATGCTGCTTCTAGGGAACGTTTGGAACGGTTAGAAAAAGAACTTGCTGATTTTAAAGAAGAACAGCGTGCCCTTAACAGTCAGTGGCAGTCGGAAAAAGACATTATTACGAAAATTCAATCGGTAAAGGAAGAAATTGACCGAGTTAATGTGGAAATTCAACAAGCAGAACGGGATTATGACTTAAATCGGGCTGCTGAGTTGAAATATGGTAAGTTAACTGATTTACATCGTCAATTGGAAGCTGCTGAAACTGAACTTTCTCAAGCACAACATAGCGGTAAGTCTTTACTACGAGAGGAAGTCACTGAAGCTGATATTGCTGAAGTTATTTCTAAATGGACGGGTATCCCTATCAGTAAGTTAGTGGAATCCGAAAAGGAGAAACTATTGCATCTGGAAGATGAATTACATAAGCGGGTTGTCGGACAAAGTGAAGCGGTTACAGCCGTCGCTGATGCCATTCAACGTTCCCGTGCGGGATTAGCCGATCCTAATCGTCCCATAGCGAGCTTTATTTTCCTAGGACCCACAGGTGTAGGTAAAACTGAATTGGGTAAAGCTTTAGCTACCTATATGTTCGACACCGAAGAAGCGATGGTGCGGATTGATATGTCGGAATACATGGAAAAACACGCTGTGTCTCGCTTAATTGGTGCCCCTCCAGGATATGTTGGTTATGAGGAAGGTGGACAACTTACGGAAGCTATCCGTCGCCGCCCTTATGCAGTAATTCTGTTCGACGAAATCGAGAAAGCCCACCCTGATGTATTCAACATCATGCTGCAAATCCTCGATGACGGAAGAGTCACTGATTCTCAAGGGCGCACTGTGGATTTCAAAAACACGATTATTATCATGACAAGTAACATCGGTTCTCAATTTATTCTTGATGTTGGTGGGGATAATTCTCGTTATGAGGAAATGCGTAGCCGAGTTATGGAAGTAATGCGGAGTACCTTCCGTCCAGAATTTCTTAATCGGATTGATGAAATCATCTTTTTCCATGGTTTGGAAAAATCGCAATTACGCAAGATTATTCAATTACAAGTGGAAAGATTGCGTCACAGACTTGGCGATCGCAAAATGTCTTTGAAATTATCCGATGCTGCTCTTGACTTTTTAGTAGAAGTAGGATACGATCCGCAATTTGGTGCGCGTCCATTAAAACGTGCGATTCAGCGTGAGTTAGAAACTCAAATTGCTAAGTCAATTTTGCGGGGTGAATTCAATGATGGGGACACTATTTTTGTAGATGTAGAAAATGAGCGGCTGATTTTTAAGCGGATTCCTGTAGAGTTAGTCACAATCTAGTGCCTGTTAAATTTTAAGTTTTTAATGAGCATTTAATGGCCATTTAATGAGCATTTAATGATAATATTTATAGCCCAGTTTCTTGAAAGAAATTGGGTTTTTTATTAGTTATTAGTTGTTAGTTATTAGTGCTTTCAGTGTAATGAGTGTAATCCATCTAATCGGTGATAGTTATTGGTTATTAGTTATTACTCAGATCAAATATGAACAATAATATATTCAAAAATATATACTGATAAAATACAGTGAAAAATTTTATTTTTTATTTATGATTTTTTATTTGTGTTTTTAATTTATAAACAACGTAAACAAACATATAAAAAAGATAATTTATCTCGAAAATAAGATAAAAGTTATCTAATATACTAATTATCAATTAATCTTGAAAACTGCATTATATGCATATTTTCTGTTAGTTATGGCTCAGATAAAATCTGCTTGTCAAAAAGGATAACAGAGATCGTTAATTAAAAATGTCAACTATATAACTAAATTGACATATTGCTAAATACTAGTGTAAAACTTGAATGGTCGAACTACTCTTGTATAATTTCTTAAGGAGTATTAATCATACAGAAAAAGGTAAAATTTACTGAGAATAAAGTGTTGAATTTTTATTGGTACAAATGTAGCAATAATTATAAATCAGTGTATTTAAAGCAAAATTATTGATTTTGTAAATAACTGCCAAAGTGGCAACAACCTATCTTATAATTTGTTATTCATTTATTTACCAGCTTGGTTAATCTTAGTTTAAAAGCATGAAATGAAGATGTAATTAATTCAATAAGTTGTAAGTGAAACAAATGAAAATGTCCGATACTTATTTACAACAAGATAATGAATGCTAAAAATATACATTAATTTAACCCTTAATTTGTATAAATTAATTGCATCAAAATTTGAGTTTTTCAACTACCCTATTCATTGAGAATTTTTGTAACTAAGCCAACAGTTTAATACCAATAAATAAAAATGATTCAGATATAATAAAATATCCATGAAGAATGGATATTTTGTCATCAAAAGTCACGGTACTTAGGTAAATAGAAGAGAACTAACTGTTAGCTGAGTGTCGCAGAAAAATCTAAAATGGTATTTGATTTTGATTAAGTTACAAATTGGACGAGTCAGCGCAAAAATTAATTTTTAAAACATCGTACTAGCATGATTGGTCAATTATTAGCAGGGCGTTACGAAGTTCTCCAAATATTAGCTGAAGGAGGCTTTGGACAAACTTATATAAGTTCAGATATTCACCTTCCCGGAAAACCTAAATGCGTTCTTAAACATTTAAAGACTACTAGTACCTCACCGGAAACTTTAGAAGCAGCGAGAAGGTTATTTCAAAAAGAAGCGGAAACATTACAACAGTTGGGAAATCACGATCAAATTCCCAGACTTTTAGCTTATTTTGAAGATAATAACCAATTTTATTTGGTACAAGAATTAATTGAAGGACATTCTCTAAGCAGAGAATTAGTTAAAGGAAGAAAGCTAAGTCAAAGCCAGGTTATGGCTATTTTGAATGAAATATTGTCCATTTTACAATTTGTCCATAGTCAAGGAGTTATTCACCGTGACATCAAACCCGACAATTTGATCAGACGTATTTCAGATAATAAATTAGTTTTAATTGACTTTGGTGCAATCAAACAAATACGCAATCAAAGTACAACTAATATCGGCAAACAAAATATAACATTAGTTGTGGGAACCCGTGGTTATATGCCTTCGGAACAAATCAGACGTTTGCCGCGCCCTAGCAGCGATATTTATGCTTTAGGAATGATCGCAATTCAGGCGTTAACTGGTGTATATCCTTACGAACTTCAAGACGATCCAAATACCGGGGAAATACTTTGGGAACATCTTAGAGAAGTAGATCCACAATTTGCCGAACTCTTAAATAAAATGACGCGCTATCATTTCAAAGAGCGTTATCAAAATGTAGATGAAGTAATAGAAGCGTTAAAAGAATTACCAATTCCTGAAGAACCTGTTTTATCTGAAAGTAATACTGACAATGGTTTATATGAACTGACTTTGGAGTGGGAAGAAGCTGATGAAATTAAATCGTATAAAATTAGCAATAATCAATTCACTAAAAATCCTGGAAAAATACGTATTGGTCGCGATCCTCAAGATTGTGATCTTGTTTTATCAGAAGCAACGGTGTCTGCGCTACATGTAGAAATATTTTTTAATCAAGAAAAAGAAAAATTTTATTTGCGAAATCTCCGTCATAAAAATCCACCAATTCTTGACGGTCAATTACTTTTAGCTGGAGAAATGCCACTTACCATATCCAGCATACTGCGTTTGGGACAGCAAAATTTAAAAGTTAAAGGTATTACTTCCCAACAACATGGAAATAATTATATTTTTCCCGATTTAGATTATGACAACAAAAATTTGGCAATTGAAGCACAACAACCTATAGCCAAAACTGCACGACTTCCGAAAATTAACACTCAACCAGAAAAGCCACCAACTACAACTCCACCCTCGCAACCTTCCCTAAAAATACCGATGCTTCAAAATGTGCTGCCAATTGGGGTACAAAGCATAGGTGTAGCTATTGTTTTAGCTGCTGTTGGAGCTTTTGCATTAATAAATACTGGTAATTTGGGTAAAACTAACTCGCAACATAATAATTTGCTATCACAACTACCTGAACAGTGTCGCATTGTAGATCCCAGTTTGACAAAATTACCGGAATTACGCCATCAACCTTATAGAGAAGCCGAAGGATTTAAAACATTGAATAAAGGAGAAAAAGTTTTACGTCTGAAGTCTCAAGGTGATTTTGTACAAGTTAAACTTTCCGATGGTAGTCAAGGTTGGGTATTTTGGGATCAAGTACAGCCTTGCCATTGATTCATAATGGCATGGAGGGATGGGAAGATTAAAATAATAGTTTTTTTGATCGTCTTATAATTACTTTTTTTTCAGTGTAAATCACTATTCAATAGTTTTAAATAATACGTATTTTTATCCTGGCGTTAGAGGAAAGACGTGAATAAAATAATACATAAATAAATGCGATCGCGGTTTTTCGTTGTTAACAGCTTCAAAGGTTTGGTTTGAAGTCGTAACTATCGGAATAATATTTTTTGTGAATATCTATGAAATTTATCCGTATAATTACTCCCAAGCTTTGAATAAGAAATTATCTACAACGAAATCTACAACTTTAAGTATGTAGTTTTTAGGTACGTAAGTGAGGAAATAGGTTTGTATGTCGTTAGAACAGGTTGATGCTTTCTACGAAACTTTGATGTCAAATCAAGAAGTTTACGAACAATACTATAAAAAATGTTCTATAAAAGGGACTTTTGGCATCTGGAATTGGGATAAAACGAAGATTGTTGATTTTGCTGGCACTCTAGGCTATGTATTTACGGAACCAGAATTAGATGAAGTTTTGTTTAATAGTGGAGTCAGAGTGTATCATAATTCGTTTAATTTAGGTTAACCAGTTATGTTTTAAGTTGAAATTAAATATTTGATTTAAATATTTGATTTAAATATTATTTCTGATAATGGTTCAACAATATTAACTTTTGCTGTAATAACTCTTCCACCAAGGAGGGAGAGGGTTTACCTAGATGAAAAATTTCAGATATCTATTCAAACACAAAGACGCGTATTTATTGAATACTACGTCTTTGTGGCTTAATGCATTATTACTAAAATCGTGCTCCTGATTGTTTTAAAAATTCTTTTTCTTCAGGAGTGGAAGGTCGTCCTAAAATTATATTGCGATGGGGAAAACGCCCAAAACGTTCAATTACCGATCGATGGCGCATAGCGGATTCAATGGCGCTAGCGCTATCTTTGTCACTGCTAAGTTTCTGGAATAGCTTAACGGATTGACGCTGATGTTCAATATTTTCGCTATGCTCAAAAGGTAAATAAACAAACCAACGCTGTACATTTAGTAATTGTTTGTCATAACCTTGTGCAATCGCCTGATGTGCAGTTGAAAGTGCTTCCCAGTCGGTAGCGAAGGCTTGGGGGGTTTCGCGAAAAATATTGCGAGGAAACTGATCTAAGAGCAGAATCAAAGCCAAGCAACTTGAGGGCGAATCCTTCCATTCGTCTAAGTATCCTCCTGCTGCTTTTTCGTAATCAGTAAGAAAACGTTTTCGTATTTCTTCATCAAACTCTGGTTCTTTTGCAAACCAAGCTTTTCTGGGCTTACCGTAGTCTGCTTCTTGTTGGCTACCAAACCAAAAGTCGAGAATTTCATTTGCCCTAATCATCACTTTTAAATTCCCTTACAAATGACTTGTCGCATTTTACGCATATTTGCAGGCAATTCAAAATTCATCGCTTGTTGAATAAACATTGAAGGTATAGGAATTATAGGAGTAGCCTGTACGGAATAAGTAAGTATAGTACCGCTATCATAATCTTGCAAGTTTATATCCGCACTGAAATCATGGAAAGTCCCCTTATCCAAATGAAACTGGATTCGATGCCCAAAATCTTCTACCACATTTAAATAAATATCTACTTTTGCTGTGAAAAACATAAAGGCTTTTTGTGCTGCCTGATACAGACGTTTCACATCACCTTTGTGTATAATTTCACTCTTGGTAATGTCAGGGAAGTATTGTACCCAACGTGGATAATCCGTTATACATTGCCAAACTTGGGAACGTACTAATGGTAAATACATTTTCGCGCTAACAGATCCACCCCAAGGATTATAGGAACGTGTTTCTACTAGAATTTCGCCGCTCAGTAATGCTGCTTGCTTATCCTGACTCCAAGCCATATTTGAACCTGTAGTAAGTAAGTCTGAGAAAAAAGACGCAGACATAATGTTTCGTTCGCTCCACTACACTTGTAAAAAGAATACTGACTCTACTATTTAATTGGAGTCTTATTCAATAATTTTAATTCCAGTCGAATACAAAAGCGTTCCGGAACTGGCCTTCATTGTAGATATTATTCCCAAAACTTACTCAAAATTATGTCTCTATTATCACTAATATTGTGAAGAGTTGATGTAAAAGTTTAGGTTGTGGGGGCAACCGCTACGGGGAAGTCAAAAGTATCAAGGTAATAAGTATCAAGTATGAAGGTAATAAGTCTTATAGGATAGGGATTTCAACATGGGGGAAACGGATGTTTTATTTACGCGCCCGCTGTACTAGAATGTCACAAATGTTGTTTTTTCAGAGGAATATGAGGTGAGTAGATCTTCTAAGTTGAATCAAAGATTAACTCAAGCTTTTGGAATGTTTCTTGGTATTGCGATCGCAGTATGGGTACTTAGAGGGTTGGGTATTCTTACTGTTATTCCTGGGGGACTTATTTTGCTGTTATTTTTAGCTGCGATCGCTTTTGGGATTCTTAGTTATGTTCAAAAAAATTGGTTGCGTTTTTAAATAACTAAATTTAATGAAATTAAACGATGACCAAATTTTTCCTGATTAGTAAAAGCACCTTGATTTTCTTTATGCTGTACTATAAGACTGTAGCTAGAATTACTTAGACGAATAGTCTATATCAGAAGTTTATAAAGAACTAAGAATTTGCGACCGTTAAAAATTGTAATTGTTGGCGGTGGTGCTGCAGGTTTTTTTGCGGCGATCGCAGCTGCTAAAACAAATCAGAAGGCTTCTGTAATCTTACTTGAAGCTAGTCGCCAACTACTGACAAAAGTCCGTATTTCTGGTGGGGGGCGTTGTAATGTCACTCATGCTCTTTTCGATGCAAAGTCTTTTATCCAAAATTATCCCAGGGGTTCAAAAGCTTTATTAGGTGCTTTTTCTCGTTTTCAAGCTCAAGATACTGTCAACTGGTTCGCATCTGTTGGAGTACAGTTAAAAACTGAAGCTGATGGACGGATGTTTCCCATTACTGATAATTCGGAAACTATTGTAAACTGCTTAATAAGAAGCGCTTTAAGTTTTGGTGTACAAATTCGCACTGGTACACCTGTAGTTTGGGTGAAATCTCAAGAATTTGAACAACAAGATGAAGCTGATAGTTCAAATGTTCTCTTAGCTGATGATCAAGAGGATAAATCAAGCAATTTCGAGATTTTACTCAAATCTGGGGAAATATTAGAATGCGATAAACTTTTGTTGGCAACAGGTAGCAATCCGGTAGGTTACAGAATCGCTAAAAAATTAGGTCATGAAGTTGAACCACCGGTTCCTTCTTTATTTACTTTTAATATTACAGATAAACAATTACAACAATTAGCTGGTGTTAGCGTTAACCCAGTACAATTACGTTTGTCAGTACCGGGAAAACCCCCACTAGAGCAAATTGGACCGTTACTAATTACTCATTGGGGTTTAAGTGGTCCTGCGGTATTAAAACTTTCGGCTTGGGGTGCAAGAATGCTACATGAATCGCGCTACAAAGGAAGTTTATCTGTTAATTGGCTACCAGATTTAAATCAAGAAGAAGTGCGAAACGAATTAGTAACAGTAAAAAACGAACATGGAAAAAGGGCGATCGCTTTACATAGAGGAATTAAATTACCACATCGTTTATGGCAATATCTTATATGCCGGGCCGATATTGATAAAGAAACTCGCTGGGCAGAATTACCTAAAAAAGGTTTAAATAAATTAGTACAAGAACTGACCCAAGGACAATATATTATAAGCGGGAAAGGAGTTTTCAAAGAAGAATTTGTTACCTGCGGCGGAATTAAGCTCAAAGAAGTGAATTTCAAGACAATGGAAAGCCGAATCGTAAAAGGATTATACTTTGCGGGAGAAATTCTTGACATCGACGGAATTACCGGCGGCTTTAACTTCCAAAGCGCATGGACAACTGCTTATTTAGCAGGTTTAGCAATGGGAGGAAAGGAGTAACGAGTAACGAGTAACGAGTAACGAGTAACGAGTAATGAGTAATGAGTAAGGA
>DESS01000055.1 GCA_002361335.1 Richelia sp. UBA3308 | reverse complement strand
CGTAATACACCCTACAAATTACTTCTTCCTTCGTAAATTATTGATAATATTTCTTCTGCAAACGACAAAAACTAATAGCCGGAATCACAGCCAAAATTAAAGCTGTTAACCCCTGTTCTACTAAATACAAAATCATATCCCTATACATTACTGGAATCAAATTTTGTAGAAGAGAAACTAATAATAACGAAATACTAATAACAAAATATGAAATAGAAGGTACAAAATTCCACCAACATATAGGTGAGGTATATCTTCGCAACACTAGCCATTGCAATAAACCCACCCACAAACCAGAAAAAATATAAGCAAAAGTTGATAATATTCCCAAAAATATAACTACTTGTGATGATATTTGATTTGTCGATCTTGCAATAGATGAAATATAAGCAATCCAAGCTGTAGAAACAGTATCAGCAAATAACCAGCCGATTGCAGTTGCAATCATCCACCACCAACCAGATATATATTTACTTAAGGGAATAGATTGATCCGCAGCGAAAATCAATGCAAATAAACTACTAGCGATTAATTTTGCAATCTTATACCACAATATGTGATTTTGAGCAAAATATACGGGTATATTTTCGCGCAAAATTTTTTCTAAAGCAAGACTGGCAATTCCACCTCCAACCCATCCCAAAATAGTCATAAAAGTAAATAACAAAAAGAATCCTCGTCGCTCGAAACGAGGAATTAGCAGTAACTTTCGCTCTCTAAGATGGGATGCAGGTGAACTTTGCAAAATCTTCTTAAATAAAGATGGCATAACGAGAAATAATAAGGGAAATTACATATTCCTAAGGGTTTTAATATGACTGCCAAAATCAGGAATTTTTCAGCTTACCAATTGTATATTACTTTTTTTCTAGGAGTATTTACTAGCTCGATCGCTTTTGTACCTTCACAAGTGCAAGCAGTTGTATTTATTTCTCAAAGAGATGCTTTACAAAGTAATGACGATGTTGATTGGTTAAGTAATGGTAAAGTATTTAATCCACGCTCTCGCAATCCTGAAGATTTTCTACCTAACTCCTAAACAGCAACATCTGAAAGGAATTTAGAATTAAACGTTGAAATTCCCCAAGTAGATGGATTCACTCCACCATTTGTATTTCAAACTTTACCTGAATCTGAAGGAATTCCGACTAACTTTGCGACTGGCGATTATCTTCTTTTTACAGGTTTTTTACCCGGTACTTTTCCCGCTCCTGGAAACCCAGGTCCTTTGAGTATTAATTTTGACAAGCCAGTAAAAGGTGCTGGCAGTCAAATCGCTGTAGATGATACTCTCAACTTTACTGCATTTGTTTCTGCTTTTGATGAAGAGAATAACTTGCTGGGGACTTTTTCAACTCCAGGTACTTCTTCTCTAGCCCTAGATAATTCTGCCGTGTTTCTTGGCATTACAAGCGATAAAGCTGATATTTCGCGGTTGGTGTTCCGTACCTCAGAAAATAACCGTGCATTTGCAATTAATACCCTCAGTATTGCATCTGTTCCCGAACCAACTTGTATTTTAGGTATTTTGGGCGTTTTAGGTTTGGGTTTGATATCGAAAAAAGTTAGGAGTAATATCAAGTAATCCCAAAGTGTTGAGATTGCTTCATGATATTACAAGTAATTTACCGAAGGTAATATAAGCAGTACTAACAACAAATAACTATATAACTAACAATTAATCAAAAATCCCCAGATTCCAATAATCGCGGGGATAGAAAACATTATTAAGTTAAAGATTAAGTTAAAGGTGAGGTTTTCACTCACCACGTTCCATGACTACTTAGACTCAGTAAAATCAGCATCAATTACATCATCACCAGTGGAAGTAGCACCTGCACCTGCACCTGCATCTCCAGTAGCACCGTTAGGAGTAGCACCATCGGGAGCACCACCAGCTTGTTGATACATATTGCTACCAACTGTGAATAGTGCTTGTTGCAATTCTGGCATTAACTTTTGAATTTGCTCGTCGTCTTCTTTGGTGACGGCTTCTTTCAAGTCTTTGACTAAACCTTCGATTTTGGTTTTGTCGTCTGCGGGAACTTTATCTCCCAATTCTTGCAACTGCTTTTCTGCTTGATAGGCCAAGGAATCGGCTTGGTTTTTGCGATCGATTTTCTCACGACGATCTTTGTCGGTAGAAGAAAACTGCTCGGCTTCGTTAACCATTCTTTCAACTTCGGTTTTATCCAAAGTAGAAGCACCGGTGATGCTGATGGATTGCTCTTTACCAGTACCTTTATCTTTAGCGGTAACGTTCAAGATACCGTTAGCGTCAATATCGAAAGTTACTTCAATTTGGGGTACTCCACGGGGTGCGGGAGGAATTCCATCAAGACGGAAGGTTCCCAAACTCTTGTTATCGTTGGACATTTCACGCTCACCTTGGAGTACGTGAATTTCCACATTGGTTTGTCCGTCTACTGCAGTAGAAAATACTTCGGATTTTTTGGTAGGAATGGTGGTGTTACGAGGAATAATTTTGGTCATTACGCCACCGAGAGTTTCCACACCCAAGGACAATGGACTTACATCTAAGAGTAAAATTCCGGTAACGTCGCCAGCAAGTACACCAGCTTGAATAGCAGCACCAACTGCCACAACTTCGTCGGGGTTAACAGTTTGGTTGGGTTCTTTTCCTAATACGCGCTTAACTACTTCTTGTACTGCGGGAATACGTGTTGAACCACCAACTAATACGATTTCATCAATATTCTCTTTGGTTAATTTCGCATCGCGCAATGCATTTTCAACCGGAATGCGACTGCGATCGATTAAGTCAGAGCAAATTTCTTCAAATTGAGCGCGAGTCAGGGTTGTATCCAAGTGCTTGGGGCCATCCTGAGTTGCGGTAATAAATGGTAAATTGATTTCAGTTTGAGTAACGCTGGAAAGTTCAATTTTAGCTTTTTCTGCAGCTTCAGTTAAACGCTGTAAAGCTTGCTTATCTTTCCTTAAATCAATACCTTCTTGCTTTTGGAATTCTTGAGCTAAGAAATCAACGATTTTCTTATCGAAATCGTCACCACCAAGATGGGTATCACCAGAAGTAGAAAGTACTTCAAATACACCGTCACCTACTTCCAAGATAGATACGTCAAAAGTACCACCACCAAGGTCAAATACCAAAATGGTTTCGTTGCTCTTCTTATCTAAACCATAGGCCAAAGAAGCGGCGGTAGGTTCGTTAATAATCCGTAATACTTCAATACCGGCAATTTTACCAGCGTCTTTGGTTGCTTGGCGCTGGGAGTCATTAAAGTATGCTGGAACCGTGATAACTGCTTGGGTAATGGTTTCGCCAGTATACTTACTAGCATCTTCAACCAACTTGCGAAGAACTTGCGCCGAAATTTCTTCCGGAGCAAACTGCTTACCAGCTTGGGGACAATCAAGTTTTACATTCCCATTACCGTCGCGAATTACTTTATAAGAAACTTCCGTTGCTTCGTGGGTGATTTCGTCAAACTTACGTCCAATAAAACGCTTAACCGAATAAAAAGTATTGTCGGGATTCATCACCGCTTGACGCTTCGCAATTTGTCCCACAAGGCGATCGCCATTTTTCGCGAAGGCGACAACACTAGGAGTTGTACGAAAACCCTCAGCATTAGCAATAACCGTGGGCTTACCACCTTCCATTACTGCTACGCAAGAATTAGTTGTACCTAAGTCAATTCCAACTACTTTTGCCATTTTTATTTTGGCTCCGTATAACTACAAAAACAATGAATGGGAATATAAAAGGATTTATTTGAGGTAACTGGCTTTAAATAAGCAGCCAGTAAAGGCATCAATATGAAAGCTAAATTAAGCCCCATCCCCACTGGCTATCCTGATTACACTGTTATCTATACTGAGCCTGTGCAGCCAGTGAATGAAGGGTGGTTTCCCGAACCCGCAATTGGACGGTTATGCTTCATAGGTTTTTTAGGGTAATTATGGCTCAAATCAGGGTAACACAGTGTTTGCTTGCACAATGTCTAATGTATGAGAATTAATACTATGAGTAATTCGGGTGAACCGTAACATTAGAGTCGTGTTTGCCGTCTTTTTGCGAAAAAATAGAGTTTGAAGGTTAGTTTTATTGGTGTAAATCTGATTTAAAAATATCTTTTATACCCACTTTAACCATTATTCTCAACAAGTTGAAACCAACCGGCAATATTGACTTGAAAATTCTTAGTATTTAATGGTTATATTTACTAATTAGAATCTAATATAGGAATCCGCCTCTTGGATATCTATGGGGATAAGGAAAATTAACCCCAAAGCACTATCTTACAACCAATAGCGCGGTAAAATTCTGTGAGGGTGCCAAAATTAAGTATTACAACCGCGTGAAAACAGATAGCATCTTCTACCGCCTTTTTAAAGAAATCCCCAGCATCTTTTTTGAATTAATCGGTAACTTACCTCAAACAGCAGATGCTTACGAATTCTCCTCCGTCGAAATTAAACAAACAGCATTCCGAATCGATGGTGTATTTCTTCCTACTCAAGGAGAAGAAAATCCCATTTATTTTGTAGAAGTTCAATTTCAAACCGACGAAGAAATTTATTTGCGGCTATTTTCAGAAGTAGCTTTATAGTTACCTTTCGCATAGTCAAATATAGACAAATATCGACTATCTACTTAGTTTGAGTTAGTATGCTGTATGGGACAAGCAATGGGACATTTGCCGGATTTATGCTTGTATCCTGGTACGTTAACTAACCTTGGCTGAACTACACAACCCTTAATCCCCTGGCTAAAAGCATCGGGGAATTCTTTTCTCAAGATGTTATAAGAAGCATTAACATCGGCATTTATTAAGCCAGATTTGGAACGATATAAGCCACGTTTGATTCTTGTACCGCTTGGTTTCCAATTATCCTGTACCTTTCCATAATAGGGAATACCATCTAGTTCGAGAAAACTTGCCTTACTAGTATAAGATTCTTCCCTTGTATAAACTTTTATTCCTGCTAAAAATCCCTTATAAGTCAACATATCAACAAATTTATTATGAGGCAAAGAAACGAATTTTTGATTGTTTACTTTCCCCATATTACAATTACGTTTCCAGTCTGGATTCAAACCGATTACTAAAGTACCGATACCTGAACTAACAAGAGTTTGAATTAGTAATTTTGATGCTCTATGTAAATAAGAATCAAGTCGGTGATTCCTTCTTCTAGTCATCAATTCCATTCGATTTGACCAATGTAAACCATGTAATTTTTTGTTGATACTACGCAACTTAGAGATTAATTTATTATAGCGATTGTTAATTGATTTTATCGGTCTGCCATTAATAAGAATCGGTTGAAAACCGGGCTTGTTGGAAGTTACAGCCGCAAGGTTATTTACACCTAAATCAATCGCTGCAATATAGTTTTTATCTGTATTTACTTCATAGTCCGATTGTTTTAGTCTATAAACTACTTCGATTACATAACAACCAGTTGCTGGTATAATCCGTACACAATCATAATTATTTGAATGTTTGGATTGAATGCGAATATTAGTTTTGTATAGGTGAATTATTCCATTTCTCTTCGCTTTTTTATAAGCTCTTGTGTGAGGGTAAGTAACTTTATAACGTCCTTGATAACGTGGTTTATATTTTGGTGGTTTTGGTCTACCAGTAAAACAACTTTTATCCAGTTTCCATTGTTTTATGGCATTAAAAAAGCTTGTCCATTCTTCGTTTACTGATTTCATAACTTGTTGAGCTAGAAATGCAGGTAAAAAGTGATAACAAGCTGTTTGTTTCATTAATGCATCAATGTTTTTATGTAATTCGGTTTTACCAAACTTTATTACACCATGACCGTAAAACCATGATTGACGCTGTATATAAAGTCCTTGATTACGAATCATGTTGGAATTCAAACAAAGCTTATCGCATTCTGACCAATATTTATGGGATTTATTAATTACGTGCTTTTCTACCAACTGCATAGTTGTATTGCTGTATATCGACCCCAACCCTATATATTAAACATTATTATCTAGTTATAAGTACATTACACGTAACAAAAGTCATTGTGAACATGAAGAAGAATTATCAGTGATGATGCTTGATTCTATTTGTATATAATAGGGGCGAAGTTTTATAATACCCAGCTAATACAGCGTATTACGGAATTTATTATAACGGACATCTGACTATATTTGTATATATCTGACTATGTTTATTAAGTTAAAACTAAATACCTCCGTCAAAACAAACCGAAAAATTCTTGGCGGGCAATAGTAATTTATCCCAGTCGCAATCTAGATACAGCCGATATTAATCATTACACCGAATTCTTTGAAAGTGGACGTGTAAACAGGATTTATCTAAATGAATTAGGAGAAACAACATCCCTACCAGTTGGAATTGCTACCATAAAATTAATCATTGAAGATGAAAACACAGCCATTGGTGCTGCAAGAGATTTGATTGCCAGAACCCAGCAACAAATAAACAACCAACAGCAGCAAAGACAGTTATTACAATTGATAGAGACAATCTTAGTTTACAAATTTCCTAAAATGAGCAGAAAGGAGATTGAAGCCATGTTTGGATTAAGCGATTTGAAACAAACCCGAGTTTATCAAGAAGGAAGAGAAGAAGGAATAGAACAAGGAATAGAACAAGGTGCACGACAGAAAAGTTTACAACTTATACCTGTATTTTTACGATTGGGATTAAGTTTGTCAGACACTGCAAAAGAATTGGGTTTGAGTTTAGAAGAAGTTAGACAACAACTAGAAAATCAAGATAAATAAACTATAGATAATTTATATTACGATTCTAGTCCGCAGCCATGGCGGACTTTGTTTGTGTAGGCGCGGTTTCAACCACCAGCATACTTTATCCTATCACCCATGCTTTCCCCCGAACTAAAAACAAAACTTTCAACTCCTTTAAAAATCGGCTCGGTGGAAGTCAACAGCCGAGTATTACAATCACCTTTATCTGGAGTCACCGACTTGGTATTTCGACGCTTAGTGCGTCGCTACGCACCCGATTCCATGATGTATACCGAAATGGTTCATGCTTCGGGATTGGCTCACGTTAAACAATTACCGAAAGTCATGGAAGTAGATTTAAACGAACGTCCCATCAGTATACAGTTATTTGACTGTCGTCCGGATTTTCTCGCACAAGCTGCTCAAAAAGCCGTAGCAGAAGGAGCCGATACCATTGATATCAATATGGGTTGTCCAGTAAATAAAGTTACCAGAAAAGGCGGCGGCTCCTCACTGTTACGACAGCCAGAAGTTGCCGAAGCTATTGTTAAAGAAGTGGTAAATGCTGTAGATATTCCTGTTACCGTTAAAACTCGTATTGGTTGGGATGATGGGGAAATTACTATCCTCGATTTTGCCAAACGAATGCAGGATGTAGGAGCGCAAATGATTACCATTCACGGACGAACTCGCGCTCAGGGATACAATGGTAATGCTCGTTGGGAATGGATTGCTCGCGTTAAACAAGTGCTTGATATTCCAGTTATTGCCAATGGTGATATTTTTTCAGTTGAATCAGCAATTAAATGTTTGGAAATTACTGGTGCAGATGGGGTAATGTGTTCGAGGGGTACCTTGGGTTATCCCTTTTTAGTAGGAGAAATTGATTATTTTCTCAAAACAGGAGAAAAGTTAACTCCCCCAACAACAATTGAGCGTTTGGAATGCGCCAAGGAACATTTAAAAGCTTTGTGGGAATATAAAGGAAATAGAGGAATTTATCAAGCACGAAAACACATGGCTTGGTATGCAAAAGGTTTTGACGGTGCTGCCCAATTACGACAGCAGTTTAATCAGGTGGAAACAGTATTAGCAGGAGAAGAATTGATTAATCAAGCAATAGAAAATCTCTCTAATACACCCTAGTAACACTGCGTGGAAGTCAAAAGTCACAAGTTAAAATTACAGCATATTTCATCATTGTGAGGTACCTTCCGCGAGCGGGCAGACAAGAGTTTAATAATTAATGTTTGTACCTCATGTACTTGTAAAGTGCTGTATTATGGGATAGGTGTTTCAACATGCTCGTAACGAGTGCTTTATTTACGCCGGATCTAAAACTTTCAGAACTTACGCAATTGTCACAAGATTCTGGTTGGTGCCGTACACTCATTGCCTTATTCTTACGTTAAGAATCACTCAGTGTACAAGCACCACTAGAGCAAAATATGCCAGTTGTGGCCATTCCTAACTTTCATAAAATACCTTAACTAGAAACTAAAAACTAAAATTCAAAATCTTGTGATTCTTGATTTAATAACTTGCGTTTGCGTTCAATTCCCCAACGATAACCACCAAGACTTCCATCATTTTTAACAACACGATGACAAGGTACAATCAAGGCAGTAGGATTAGCACCACAAGCGTTACCAACTGCACGACTTGAAGAAGGTTTATTAATTTGATTCGCGATATCTTTATAAGTACAAGTTTCACCGTAAAGAATTTTTTGTAATGCTTGCCAAACTTGTTTTTGAAAAGCTGTTCCTCGTACATCCAAAGGTAAATCAAGTGTTGGTTGATTTCCATCGATAAAATCAAGAATTTTTTCCACCCAATCTTGATGGATTTCGCGATCGCAAATTAATTGTGCTTGATGAAACTCCTGATAAATAATGCTTGATAATTCTTCCTTTGTATCTCCGAACTTAACACTACAAATTCCTTTTTCAGTTGTCGCTACTAATAAATAACCCAGTATACAAGGAACAATAGTATAAACGATCGTCGTATCTTTACCGCCTTTTTGATAAGTTAATGGTGTCATTCCCTTCAGGTGATGCTGCAGTTTCGTATAAAGTACTGCTGGAATTATATCCAGATTTGTCAAGCTCTTTCTCTCAGTCATAATTATGAATTATGAATTATGAATTATGAATTTTGAATTATGAATAATCACAAAATAGAGACGCAGCAATGCTACATCTCTACTTATTAAAATTAAACATCTACTTCAAAAAAAACTATCTTTAAAAAATTTAAAATTCTTCAAACTCTCCAAACATTTCTTCAAAAAGCTCATCAATTATTTCTTGGTTCCTTTGTTGTAAAATAGGAGGACCAGCAATAAAATTTTTAATTGTAATTTTTTTATCTCGAAAATCTCTGACAAAATTACATATTGAAGAAATTACTTCAATTTCAGATTCTACTTGTTCAACCATTTGAGCAATGGGATCTATCCCTTCTCGAACAGCTTTTCTATAATCTGAAACCATTTGTCCTTCATTGGTACTTTTTGCCAATCGAAGTTCGCTTTTTAAATTTTCATACTGAGTTTTAAGAAATTCGTTATGCTGCTCCAATTTCTTACACTGTCTTGTCAAATCATCTTCACTGTCAATTGAAAATGATTCTTCTACCTGATGCAATCTTTCAATTTCCAACAATCGCGCCAAATCACCTTCCTGATAGGCTTTATTAATTTCCTTCATGATTTCTGTATGGCGCAACTGGATATCGTTATCTGTAACTTTATCCGGATGAAATATCTCAGCTAACCTTAAAAAGGTTTGACGAATCTTTTTCGATTCACCTTTTTTGTTTACAGAAGAAAAATCTTGCTGCGCTTCTTGGTATCCTTCTTGGTTATGCCCCTTTCCATGGCTATCTTGATTGGGTGAATCGGAGAAATCATTTTCTTCCTCCTCAGCTTCAAAAAACTCTTCTGGGATATCATCTTCTGTACCATTAAATTTAACGCTGATTATCCCCGCTACTTGAAGATTATGATAAATCTGTTGGATACTTTTCCTAGTCTGCTTTCCTAACTTCCGTGCAGTCAAAATTTCATCGAAAAGTGTATGTATTTCCTCATCCAAAGATGCCATTTTGTGAAAGCAAGGGCTACATCTACCATGTATTTCTGTAGCCACAGAGCGCATCTGTTCGAGAAAGTTCTTTTGTTCCGTGCGTTTTTTCTTAATTTGCTTGAGCAACCATTGATGTTCTTTTTCTAATGTTTCCAAACGGATATGGAGAGATGAAAGAGTAAGTGAGGTTGCTGCTGTAGTCGCAGATGGAGATGAAACTGGTGTAGACATAAAAAAGGTAAGTTCTTTTAAGGCTAAATGTACCAAGTAGAACTACCATTAGGCAAAGCACTTTATTTCCCATTGACTCAAACTCCCATAATTTTAAGACTTATGCCAACATTTACCCAAGTTTTACTGGCAAAACTCCTTAAAAAAAGCGAAGATGCTGCAATTACACTGATTTAATATTTCTTTACATTTCTTCAAAGCTTTCTGTGCCCGACTATAGAAAAATCACTTCAATCTCAGATTCGCTTAAAGATAAGAACAAAGGTTCCTCGCTGTCATGAAGAGGATTATTAACTAATCGAATTATCCAACGACCTGGTATATCTTCTGGAGCTTCAACTATACCACGAGCTTCACATACGTATTTAGGATACAATACTTTAACAATACTTCCTATTTGAATCATCATAAGTTTTTTTAATTTCCTAATTATTCTTTTATTAAAAATTATTTAACATACCTTTTTGTTGAGCAAATAAGTCTAATTTTCATGGATTATATATAAATAATAGATTTCATTTAATTAATTCCAATCTAGCCTTATATTTCTACATTTTATTATATTGAAAACCAATTAGCTGAAGCTTCTTTCAATTCTGTTAAATTATATTGAGATTGCCAGCCACAATTAAAACATTGAAATCCAAATGTACGATTTGTGATGTATTCACGATATTTTATTTTTACAGAACCGCAACATGGACAAGTCCCCATAATTATTAGTGTTTTCAATTCATTTCTTATTTCCTGTTGTTTCTCAAACATTGATTTTTCCTTAATAGTATAGTTATTCCTGATTTATTTGCTGTCATCTTTGTAAATAATGAATGAATGATATTTTTTCAACAAATTGTGGTTATGAAAAAATACTCTCAACTGAAAAAAACAAATTTTTCCAGCAATAATGAACATAATGTTTAATATTAATTATTTTAACCTAATTATTAATAAAACTCTGCAAAAAATAGGAATTTATTCTCACTTTTTGTGTCACTGTTTTACTGATAAAAATTGTCCCTCGAAGTAATAGCCACTACTCTAAATACTTGCTATTTTTTAGTTCAATACATAGCAAACTTAAGAGTTATAGTTTCGTTAACCATTGTTCGATGCTCCTTATCTTTGAGGAACAAACTGTAATCTTTTTATCTCACCTACCTTAACAAAACATAAAGGAGTATCCAACCATAACCGAAGGGTTCCTTAGTGGAAGAATTACGGACAGCATTACCTTTGTGGTTAATTTTTATTGCCCAAAACCTAGAAACCGAAATCAACATGAAAGAGATAAGCCCCGATCATTTAGAGCAATTGTGTAAGCCTATCTTTATTCACAACTGAGTCGTACACAGTAGCTCAACGCCGGGAAATATTTAGCACTGTATGCAACCTTACCGAGCTCCATGCTTTATCCAACTCAAAATTTGCTTAATGGGATACCGTAACTTCGGTCTTTGTGCAAAACATAACTATAGCCTGAGCATAATTAAGTTAATTAACTGAGGTTAATGTTTTATTTTTAACAAACTAGATAAAAAGTTCCCTTATTTTTTTACATTGCCACAATGCTTTTTCATTAGTCTGTACGATATCGTACACAAGCTTCAACTTTGTTTAGATTTAAGCAAGCGAATATACTCATTTTTGATCGCACGATAGCATTCGCAGGCTGTAGCCTGTAGGGCATGGCGATCGAGAATACTAATCTTTCCACGGGTGTAACGAATCATTCCTGCTTGTTGAAGAATACCGGCTGCAACCGTGACACCGGAGCGACGTGTACCTAACATTTGAGAGATAAATTCTTGGGTAAGGTGTAATTCATCTGCCATCACGCAGTCTTGTGCTGTTAGCAGCCAACGAGCAAGTCTTGCTTCTATATGGTGCTGTCGATTGCATGCAGCATTTTGTGAAGCTTGAGTAAATAAGGCTTGAGTATAAAGTAACAAAAGTTTTTGCAGTTCTCCCCCCCGGTTAAACTCACTTTTAAGTACGTTAGCATTGAGCTTGATTGCACTACCTTCAATTTGCACAATGGCACGGCTTGTAGTAGAATTACCCCCTAGAAAAACAGGTAAACCCAACATACCTTCCTTACCTACTAAGCCAACTTCTGTTGTGGAACCGTTTTCCATTATCGAAACTAAAGAAATCATGGCTAAAGTAGGGAAATAGACTTCTGTCATTGTTTCTCCAGGTTCGCATAAGACTTCCCCACTCATTAAGTAAATATTCTCTAAATGAGGAGCAAGGCGTTGATACTCCTCTAAAGGTAAAGCCGCTAGCAATTGATTAACTGTTGCACCACCAATATCTTCGGACATATGAAACAAAAAAATCTTCTTGATTTAGTCGCATGTGGAAAAATACCTGACGACACAAGAAGAATAAAAAACTATCGACAGTAGTGTGCGGAGGCATTTTTCCAATGAATTGCCTACAGTATCAGCAGTTTGTCAATATAATTTTGACAAAATAATGCTACAGGTGGATTCTTTCAAACACCAAACAAATTAATGTCTGATATTAAAAATCCGAGACACTTGCTACATCCAGGGGAAGCTACTTTACGGGTATCTCTTTGGTTAGGAGACACCCTCGCTGCCTCGTTTCTAATTTAAACAGTGGCAACGGCAATGGTAGTAGACAATCAGATAAATCCCCCCAGCGCAATATCTCAACCCAACGCAATCTCCTCAAAATCTCTAAAATCGATGTTTTGGTATTACGTCTGCTGACACCATATCTCTGTAAACAAAAGAATACCTCGATCCCAGAAATAATCAGTACGGTATCGTACATATAATCGGAAAAGTTGAAGAAAATCTAAAATTAATTTCAAGTTAATTTCAAGTTAACCTCAAGTTAATCTCAAATTAATCTCAAATTAATCTCAAATTTAATAATTCTGGTTTTAATTTAGCAAGCGCTTGAACTCGTTTCTAATTAAGGCATAACATTCACAAGCTGCTTGTTCTAATTCCTCTCTTTTCAAGATAGTTATATGTCCCCTGGTATATCTTATTAACCCAGCTTTTTGAAGTGCGATCGCCGCTTCTGTGACGCTAGCGCGACGAACTCCAAGCATTTCGGAGATAAACTTTTGGGTGAGCGGTAACTCGGGCATATTTACACAATCATGAACCGACAACAACCAACGAGCAAATCTTTCTTCTATCAGATGGTGGGATTTACAAGCAGCAACTTGGGAAATTTGAGTTAATCTTGCTTGGGTGTAGAGTAAAAGCTTTTTTTGCAGTTGCTTACCTCTTTCAAATTCCCGTCGCAGTACATCGGCATCCATTTTCAACGCATTACCTTCAATTTGAACTATGACCCGATTTGTGGTTAAATTGCCTCCTAACAATACCGGAAGTCCTATCATTCCTTCATTACCCACTAAACCAATTTCTGTGGTTGAACCATCTTTCATAATTGAAACCAAGGAAATCATTGCTTCCACAGGGAAATAGACTTCTTTAATTAATTCTTGCGGTTCATAAATTATTTGTCCTAAAACCAAACTGACAGGCTTTAGGTAAGGAATAAGGCGTTGATATTCCCCAGAAGGTAAAGCCATGAGCAGTTGATTTGCCGAACATGAAGGCGAATCAAACATGGGGTAATAAAATCTATGACTGATTAAAGTTTTACTATCGATAAACAATATTACTCAAAAGGAATCTAAATTCAGATTTTAGGAAAAAATACTTTTCTCTCTAAAGTTTTGTTCTCATAACATGGGCGAATCGCTGTAACTATTAGATAATCATTAAACTTAATATTTATCCATCCGGATTAATAAGTTAATGTTTAAATGATTTATGACCTACATTGCAACTGATTCAGATTTTCGTTCCTAAATTATGCCGATAAATACTCTTGAAATATATCAAATGATAATTTCCAAGCTATCAAATCATATGTTCATTAAGATATAGTTCAGTTGCAGTTATTTTAAACTTTATAATCTTTTTTTAAGAAACAATAATAATAAGCATATTATATCTAATTAATTATTAATTGCTTTATATCATATAGTTTGGATAATTTAATTTATGTTATGATAGTTTGTTTATTTTACTCCCTTCACCCTCGGGGGCGATTACCTATAAAAATTTCTCCCCCTGCTCCGGCTGCTCCCCCTGCTCCCCTAAATCAATTCGGTAATCGTAAGCGCGGTTTGGAGCAGTAGCACCCACATATGCCCGTCTTACTTTAGATTAATTTGTTACAGCACAATACATATACATGAGGTACAACATTATATTATTAAACTCTTGTGGTACGGAGCTACTGCCTGTTTATGATGTACCTCACGGATGATGAAATATGCTGTATATGCCCAACTATTCACCATTCACAACTCTCACCTGCCAATCCACCAGTTGGTGAAGTATTAGTCCACAGGGGCTGTCTTTTGTTCTGGTATTGTTTCCGGTTGGGTGAGTGGGGGTTGATTTTCTAAATTTGGTAAATCCGGAGTCGGTTCTATTTTTGGTTCCTCATCTGTGGTTTTTGTTGGTATTTCTTTAATTTCTGGTTCAGTTTTTGGCTGTGGTTGTGGAGTTTCAATTACTTCTGGAATTGTCTCTTCTAAAGTGCTTTCCGGTTGTGGAGTTTCAATTACTTCTGGAATTGTCTCTTCTAAACTACTTTCTGGTTGTGGAGTTTCAATTACTTCTGGAGTTGCTTTCACCTGAGGTTGCTCTGTTGGTGTTTTATCTGATTCACCTGGTATTTCAACTGCATAATTTTGGTCTACAATTCCTTTGACTTCTTCAAATGAAAGTTCTCCTCGAATGATTTTCGCTAGAGTGTCTTCACCGTTTGGTTCGTAATTAATAACTCTAATGGTACTATTAAAAACATTTTTTACAGGATTACCTTGATTATCCAGAAATTCTAGTTTTATCCAGTTTTTACCAGAGTGAAAACCTTTAAGATATAATGACTGCCACCGATCAATAATAAAGCTTTCACCATTTATTGTGCAGCGAATTCGCCAATCTGCGATCGGGTTATCGGGATTATCTTCTGCAAGAATATGTAGTGGAGCATTGATTAGGTAAAAATCAAGTAAAATTGGCTCGGCACCATAATTACCTTCGGGACTATTGTAAGTTAATATTGGCTGATTGCTATCTGGATTGTTATCATCACTCTTAGTAAATACGTGAAATGTTGTTTGAGCGTAGGCTCCTTCATTTTTAAAACTTTCATACCAAGGGCGAGAAGCAAATACCCGCAGAGTATGAGTACCAGGAGATAAGTTTGATAATTCCAACGGTTGATTTAAGTCATAAACCTCTAAGCCTGGTTGATTATCTAAAATTACCTGTAAATGCGAACCTAATTCGTATTGTGAGTTTTTAAATATCGATAAATCTTTAACTTGTAAATCAACTTTTAATTTATCTTCTTGTAATATTTCATCTGGTAATGGGTTTAAGATTTTGACTTGGGGTTGATAAACTTCTAATGTCTGACCTAATTCTTGAATTAATTCTGGAGGAGCAACTTCGGAAATTTTTCTGGAAAGTTGAGGGTTTTTTTCAGGTACTGGTTTTTCTGGTAAGTTGATCGATATATCTTCACTAGCCGCTTTACCACCACAGGCAGTCAAACTTAATACCAGCAATCCGACAATTAAAAACTTGAATAGCCTATACCTCTTCTGAATCAACTTGGTTAGGGCATTCATCAACCATGAGTTCATTTTTTTATACCCGGTATTACTCAACAACTAATGTCGTCTTTTCTCAAATACCTATAATACCGTCCTGATTAATTATGGGAATAAAAAAATTACCCATCACTAATTCCCAAGTTTCATCTTGTGAAGTAAGTTGACGACAACAAATGTTTATTTTCTTCCTCAAGCAATATGATGCACAAAATCTGTAGATAAAAACATATATTTACAATATTTAACATAAATGATTTGATTGATAATTATCTGTTTCTCAAATAGACAAATTTTGTTGATGCTGTTGACCGTGATAATACCAGATGGTGATTTTACAGATTGTAACTATAAGATAAAGTAATCGTCAGTCAGTTTGCAGCTATCAGGTTATATGGTAATAGGCAAATGAGATATACCAATTGTTGCTATTTGTAAAAAAAATATATAAGGTATTGACTTTTTGACCAACGTCAAAAGGTTGAAAGGTTGATAAAGCAAAAATTAGAGAAGTTTTAATTATTGTTAAAATGACACTAACAATGTGGGATAGATGACTTTATAATTCAACGAGAAAGCAATATCCGCATAGAGTCTTTGCCGCTGAAAAAAGCTTATGAGTGGAAACGCGCCTGTTGTGTACCATTTATTTGTGAAGACACCTAGTGGAAAGAATCCTCAGTCCTTTTTTTTTTAGAGAGGAGGTCGAATGACAATTAGTCCTCCGGAGCGAGAGGAAAAGAAAGCAAGAATCATTGTTGATAATGACCCGGTACCAACCTCGTTCGAGCGATGGGGCAAACCAGGGCATTTTGACAGAAGCCTTGCTAAAGGTCCCAAAACCACAACGTGGATTTGGAACCTGCACGCACTCGCCCACGATTTTGATACACATACAAGCGATTTAGAAGATATATCCCGTAAGGTATTCGCAGCCCACTTCGGTCACTTAGCAGTAGTGACATTGTGGCTGAGCGGGATGATATTTCACGGTGCCAAGTTTTCCAACTACGAAGCTTGGTTAACCGATCCGCTCAACATCAGACCAAGCGCTCAAGTAGTTTGGCCGATTGTTGGACAAGATATTTTGAATGGTGATGTAGGTGGTGGATTCCACGGAATTCAAATCACCTCCGGTTTATTCCAGGTATGGCGGGGTTGGGGTATAACTAGCTCCTTCCAGCTTTACTGCACCGCAATTGGTGGCTTAGTCTTAGCAGGATTATTCCTGTTTGCTGGTTGGTTCCACTATCACAAGCGCGCTCCCAAATTGGAATGGTTCCAAAATGTGGAGTCCATGCTTAACCACCACTTAGCTGTGTTGTTGGGTTGTGGTTCCTTAGGTTGGACTGGGCATTTAATTCACGTATCCAATCCAACTAACAAGTTGCTGGATGCAGGAGTAGCCCTCAAAGACGTGCCCCTGCCTCACGAGTTCATTTTGAATAAAGACCTGTTGACGGAGCTTTATCCGGGCTTTGCCAACGGATTAGCGCCTTTCTTCACCTTGAACTGGGGTCAATATGCAGATATTTTGACCTTCAAAGGCGGTTTAAACCCCGTGACTGGTGGTTTGTGGATGACAGATATAGCCCATCACCACTTGGCGATCGCGGTAGTATTTATCATCGCAGGTCATATGTACCGTACCAACTGGGGTATCGGTCACAGCATCAAGACAATTTTGGAAAATCATAAAGGACCCTTCACTGGTGAAGGTCACAAGGGACTTTATGAAAATATGACCACATCTTGGCACGCTCAATTGGCAACAAACCTTGCCTTTTTGGGTTCCCTGACGATTATTATCGCGCACCATATGTACGCGATGCCTCCTTATCCATATTTGGCAACAGATTATGCAACTCAGTTGTGTATTTTCACCCACCATATGTGGATTGGCGGTTTCTTAATCGTCGGTGGTGCAGCTCACGCTGCTATTTTCATGGTGCGTGATTATGACCCAGTAGTGAACCAAGACAACCTCTTGGACCGAGTAATTCGTCACAGAGATGCGATTATCTCCCACTTGAACTGGGTATGTATATTCTTAGGCTTCCACAGCTTTGGACTGTACATTCATAACGACACCATGCGTGCTTTGGGTCGTCCCCAAGATATGTTCTCGGATTCAGCGATTCAATTACAGCCAGTGTTTGCCCAGTGGGTACAAAACTTACACACATTGGCACCTGGTGGAACTGCACCTAATGCAATGGAACCCGTTAGCTATGCTTTCGGTGGCGGTGTGGTAGCAGTAGGCGGAAAAGTAGCGATGATGCCCATTGCATTGGGAACCGCTGACTTTATGGTTCACCACATCCACGCCTTTACAATCCACGTTACCGTGTTGATTCTGTTGAAAGGTGTATTGTTTGCTCGCAGTTCTCGCTTGATTCCAGATAAAGCAAACTTAGGATTCCGCTTCCCTTGCGACGGTCCCGGACGTGGTGGTACTTGTCAGGTATCTGGTTGGGATCACGTATTCCTAGGATTATTCTGGATGTACAACTCCCTATCGATTGTAATTTTCCACTTTAGTTGGAAGATGCAGTCAGATGTTTGGGGAACCGTAGACGCAGCAGGTGACGTGTCTAACCTCACCTTTGGTAACTTTGCTGAAAGTGCCATCACTATCAACGGTTGGTTGCGCGATTTCTTGTGGGCGCAAGCTGCACAGGTAATCAACTCTTACGGTAGTGCGCTTTCGGCTTATGGTCTAATGTTCTTAGCCGGTCACTTTATCTGGGCATTCAGCTTAATGTTCCTGTTCAGTGGTCGCGGCTACTGGCAAGAACTAATTGAGTCGATTGTCTGGGCGCATAATAAACTGAAAGTAGCACCGGCAATACAACCTCGCGCTTTGAGCATTACTCAAGGTCGTGCTGTTGGAGTGGCTCACTATTTATTAGGTGGTATTGTGGTCACCTGGGCATTCTTCCATGCCAGAATTCTTTCATTTTAATAGTTAGGAGTTAGTGGTTGATGGTTAGTGGTTAGTAGTTAGTGGTTAGTAGTTAGTGGTTAGTGGTTAGTGGTTAGTAGTTAGTGGTTAGTAGTTAGTGGTTAGTGGTTAGTAGAGCAACTAACAACTATCAAATAACAACTATCAACTATCAATCAACAACTATCAACTATCAATCAACAACTAACAACTATCAACTATCAACTATCAACTATCAACTATCAACCAACAACTATCAACCAACAACTAACAACTCTCAAAAATTAATGGCTCTCATGTCAGAGGATTTATAAAACCTATGGCAACAAAATTTCCAAAATTTAGCCAAGACCTCGCACAAGATCCGACTACGCGTCGGATTTGGTATGCGATCGCGATGGGAAATGATTTTGAAAGCCACGATGGTATGACCGAAGAAAATCTTTACCAAAAGATTTTCGCGACTCATTTCGGTCACCTGGCAATCATTTTCTTGTGGGCATCCAGCCTTCTATTCCACGTCGCTTGGCAAGGCAACTTTGAACAGTGGATTAAAGATCCTCTCCATGTTAATCCCATCGCCCATGCGATTTGGGACCCCCACTTTGGTGAAGCTGCGATAGAAGCATTTACTCAAGGTGGCGCAGACTATCCAGTTAACATTGCTTACTCTGGTGTTTACCACTGGTGGTACACCATCGGGATGCGGACAAACGGCGACCTTTACATGGGTTCGGTGTTCCTCCTGTTGTTAGCATCCTTGTTCCTGTTTGCTGGTTGGTTGCATTTACAACCCAAGTTCCGCCCCAGTCTTTCTTGGTTCAAGAGCGCAGAACCCCGTTTAAACCACCACTTAGCAGGTTTATTCGGTGTAAGCTCATTGGCTTGGACTGGTCACTTGGTACACGTGGCAATTCCCGAATCTCGGGGACAACACGTAGGTTGGGACAACTTCCTCAGCACCTTACCGCATCCAGAAGGTTTAGCACCCTTTTTCACTGGAAATTGGGGTGTTTACGCAGCTAACCCAGATACTGCAAATCATGTATTTGGTACATCAGAAGGTTCTGGTACAGCAATACTTACCTTCTTAGGTGGCTTCCATCCCCAAACTGAATCCCTGTGGTTGACCGACATGGCTCACCACCACTTGGCGATCGCAGTACTATTTATTGTTGCCGGTCACATGTACCGGACAAACTTCGGAATTGGTCACAGCATCAAAGAAATGCTTAATGCCAAGACATTCTTTGGCACCAAAACCGAAGGTCAATTCAACCTACCTCACCAAGGGTTGTACGACACCATCAACAACTCTCTGCACTTCCAGTTGTCCTTAGCATTGGCAGCATTAGGAACCATTACTTCCTTGGTAGCGCAGCACATGTACGCACTGCCTCCCTATGCATTTATTGCCAGGGACTACACCACACAGGCAGCACTGTACACTCACCACCAGTACATTGCGGTATTCTTAATGACTGGTGCCTTTGCCCACGCCGCCATATTCTGGGTACGTGACTACGACCCCGAACAGAACAAGGGCAACGTACTAGACCGCGTGTTGAAGCATAAAGAAGCGATTATCTCCCACTTAAGCTGGGTATCCCTTTTCTTAGGTTTCCACACCTTGAGTTTGTACGTACACAACGATGTTGTAGTTGCATTTGGTACACCTGAAAAGCAAATTTTGATTGAGCCAGTATTTGCTCAATTCATTCAAGCTGCTCACGGTAAAGTGCTTTACGGCATGGACACCTTGCTGTCCAACCCAGATAGTATCGCTTATACAGCTTGGCCTAACAACGCTAACGTTTGGTTAGGTGGTTGGTTGGATGCAATTAACTCTGGTACTAACTCCCTGTTCTTAACCATTGGTCCTGGTGACTTCTTGGTACACCACGCCTTCGCATTGGCAATCCACACCACTGTACTAGTATTAGTAAAAGGTGCTTTGGATGCCCGTGGTTCCAAGTTAATGCCCGATAAAAAAGACTTTGGTTATGCATTCCCTTGCGACGGCCCCGGACGTGGTGGTACTTGTGATATCTCCGCTTGGGACTCCTTCTACCTAGCATTATTCTGGTCATTAAATACAGTGGGATGGGTGACGTTCTACTGGCACTGGAAACATCTGGGTGTATGGCAAGGAAACGTAGCTCAGTTTAACGAAAGTTCGACGTATTTGATGGGATGGTTCCGAGATTATCTCTGGGCGAACTCTGCACAGTTGATTAACGGTTACAATCCCTATGGCATGAACAACCTGTCAGTTTGGGCTTGGATGTTCCTCTTCGGACACCTAGTTTGGGCAACTGGTTTCATGTTCTTGATCTCTTGGAGAGGTTACTGGCAAGAGTTGATTGAAACTCTAGTTTGGGCACACGAGCATACTCCTCTAGCTAACTTGGTTCGCTGGAAAGACAAGCCCGTTGCACTTTCTATTGTTCAAGCACGTGTAGTTGGTTTGGCTCACTTTGCGGTGGGTTACATCCTCACGTATGGGGCATTCCTGATAGCCTCGACGGCTGGTAAGTTTGGTTAACAAAACTTATTAGTTGTTAATTGAAAAATCCCTCATCTTTTGGTGAGGGTTTTTTTATTGAGTTGGGGATTGGAAATAAGTGACATATCTACATACTTTTGTATTTTACTTACTTGCAAACTGCTGCATTTAGACAAAAACACAACTAGACAAAATTGTCAAGGAACTATAAGTATTAATAAGTATTAATCCGAAAAGCATATAGCGCTTTTCGGTTCTAATACAAAATAGAATGCTATGTGGCGATCGTTGCAGAGTACCAGCAGGAATGCCCGCAGCACAAGAACTGTATTTCTTCCAAGGGCAAAGCTGCTATATTATGGCAAACTTTTGTAAGATTTGTAATGTTCGAGGAGTTGTAATAATTGATTCTGAGTTGTTGCGATGTAATCCAAAGGAACGCGTATCATCGGATTCAGTTTAGAGCCAATAAATGCAGCACGGATATCAGTATGCAAGCCAATAATTAATTTTTGACGAACAAGAGAGTTTTTTATGAGTGTAAGCTATTCCCAATTCTACACATGCTCCTTCATCAGGTACACGTCCATCTAGTATGAACAAAAATACATCAGCTTCCATAATTTTTGTCGTATCAAGTTGGAACATTGCCAATCTACGTTCCTCCTTTGTCATTTTGTCTAGTGGTGGTTTATCCCTTTCTACACCGTTGCGCTGTGGTAAGAAAACTTGATAATTAATTGATTCTAATTTTTCTGTGAGATGATGATTAA
>DESS01000054.1 GCA_002361335.1 Richelia sp. UBA3308 | reverse complement strand
AGTTATTAGTTATTAGTTGTTAGTTGTTAGTTGTTAGTTGTTAGTTGTTAATTCTAAATTCTAAATTCTAAATTCTAAATTCTAAATTCTTAATGTCTTATTGGGCAGCATAACCTTGTAAATTCTCAGGTTCAAACTGACGTAAAGTGCGGGTTGCATCGCGATTGAGACTTTGAGCGCCTTCAACTACAACTATATACTTACCCGCATTCAAGCGATTGCGATAGGGTAAAGCATCACCACCACCAACAACTAAACCGACACCTCCACCAACAAATATGCTACCCAAAGCACCACTACCAGCACCTAACAATCCACCGATAAAATGATTACCGATTTCTCCCGCCCAAGCAAAGGTATTTAAGCCGGTAATTAAACTGAAGCCAAAGCCAGCGAAAAAACCAAAAGGTACCAGCCAATAAGACATAAACTTGGCTTGCTTTTTAGCTTGTTCTTTAGGATCGATTAAACCAAATTCATCAGCAGATTTATAACCTCTACCAAGTATGGTACTTTTTATGGCCTTTTTCTCTAAGGCGGTGTAAGCTTCTTCTGCTGTGATTCTATCTGAGAATACTGCAACGAGATAATTCATTGATATCCAAGCTATTATCTGAAAATAATTTCCTTCTAACTACCAGCCTACCAGTTAAACTGCAATACCCAATGCCCCATGCCCCATGCCCTTCGGCCCCATGCCCTTCGGCCCCATGCCCCAATGCCCTTTCGGCCCAATTCTTAATTCTTAATTCTTAATTCTTAATTCTTAATCATTCAGTAACCGAATCTAAAACTTGACAAAAATCCTCTATACCTTGCTTGAAAACATAAAGTAAAACCGGAGTCACCAATACAGTCGGGAATGTGGGCCTTTTTTCGATTTGTTCCATAAGTTTGTCAACAGAACCGGATAGTAAATCCGAACGCAATTCTTGCTGACAAATTAACGCACGCCATTTTTTCGCCAAACCATCTAACCACTCGGAATTAGTTAGTTCTGGCTGTTGTCCTGCTTTGATAGCCAGTGTCATTGCTGCATCTTCCAAGTCTCCCTCACAATCCTCAATCAAATCTAGTGCTTGCATCGCTTGGGGATAATTTGCAAATGTAGAACGAAATTTTGCAATTTCTTGTGGTGTAACTGTAGTCATAGAAAATTTGTATTATCAAATAATCCTACAGCATTTCGGGTACAAAATGTTAACCAAAATACAAACTGAATATAACCTAATATTTAATACAAATTATACGGATGTAAAGGAAAAATATGTATCACAATTAAAGTGATATTATTTGATTAATAGTCTTCATTGCAATTGTGGCGTTACCCCTCCCCAACCCTCCCCTTAATAAGGGGAGGGTGCGCTATAGCGCGGGTGGGGTGCTTGGGGATTTATAAGTAATTAACCGAACATGATATCAAACCGTATTACATAGTTATTAGTTAAAAGTCCAAAAACTAAGAACTAAGAACTAAGAACTAAGAACTAATAACTAAGAACTAATAACTAAGAACTAATTCAACGTAATCCCCTGGAAGTAACGGCTCTTTGCAAACGAGCTAAAGCACGATTATAATTTAAGATTGAGTTAATTCGATTACCTTCGGCTCTAGTCAGTTCATTTTCCGCATTAATCACTTCGAGCTGAGTACCGACACCAGCTTGAAAGCGCAAACGAGCTAATCTTACAGATTCTTTAGCTTGTTCTAAAGCGGCTTGGGAGGTTTGCACGTTCTCCAGGTTGGATTCCAGGCTCGAATAAGCTTCCTCTACTTGGAAGCGGATGTTATTACGCTGCTGAGAAAACTGAGTTTCGGCTACCTCAATATCGGCTTTTGCTTGGGCTGCTTGGGCTCTTGATGCACCGCCATCGAATAAGTTGAGGTTAGCTGTCAATGCAATGCTGTATCCATCGGTTATTCCGACGCTATCGTCAAACTGATCGAGCAGGTTATAGTTAGCAACAACACTAACTTGCGGACCTAGTGCGGAAAGTGCTAGTCGTCGCTGTTGTTCGTTAATATTGCGCTGTGCTAATTGCTGTTGCAGCTCGGGACGGTTTTGATAAGCCAAAACAATACTTTGTTCTAGGGTTGGATTCCACAAACCAGCCAATTTTACCGAGTCTGCTGCTGTAATAGTCGCGGATTGTGGCAAGTTTAACCGCGTCGCTAGCTGGCGACGAGCAATTCTCTGCACCGATCGCGCATTAGTTAATTCTTGCCGGTCGTTTGCTAAGTTTACTTGAGCTTGTATGGTATCAAAGCGCGGACGAACCCCAGCTTCTTCCAATGCTCGCGCATCACGTAAACTTATTTCGCCGTTTTCTACAGCAGACTGAGCAATCCGTACTCCTTCGTCTGCTTGTTGCAAGTCGTAATACTCGGTGGTTACGTTAAGGCGAATTTCTTCAGATAAACGCTCAACTTCCAATTCTTGAGAGCGTAGCTGTTCTTCAGCTTGTCGGATGCGAGCCAGTCGCGCTCCGGAGGTATATAAATCGTAATTCAGTTGCAACCCACCGCTGAAAGCAGTACTGGGTGAATCATCCGCTTGGGGTGGTAGCCCAGCATTAGCGGCAGCTTCGTTGGTAAGTTGACTTTGTGCGGACTGCTGACGAATTATTTGACTGTTTAAACCCACGGAAGGCAATAAAGCAGCTTGTTGGACTTTTACGCCAGCTTGTGCCCGTTCTAGCTGAAATAAACTTGCCTGCAACTCTTGATTATTACGTCTTGCCAGTTCTAAGGCCTGCTGCAAAGTAATTGGTTGATTTTGTTCAACTCTAACTTCCTCCGGTTTAGTCGGATATTGCAGCGGATTTGCGCTAGGTTTAAGACCCTCCGGAATTGAAACTCGACCTTGCGCCAATTTTGTTGGCTGTACCGGAGCGGGAGAAAGTGGCTGAGCGATCTTATTATCAGCAATAGAATAAATTCCTTGGCAAGCTGAAGCAGCAGAAGCTGATAAAATTGTTTGCAGTTTTGAATTATTGGAATTATCTTGTCCTGTTTTTTGAGTATCCTCCTTTATAGGGCAGCTTTTTACCTCTAATAATTGCGCTGTGCCTGGTCCAGAGGCAATTTGCTTTAATTTTTGCAATATTTTTTCATCGGGATTTTTTTGGATTGCTTCTGGGCTTTGGGAGGCATTATTCTGGCGATAAGAAAAGTTTTGGGAAGATTTCTTTAATGCTTCTCTCAAACTAATCGTCTTTGTATTTTGATGATTTCCCTCTAATGCTTTAATTAATGCCCCAGCTTTACCGACAGAATTCCTCAAAAATGAAAGCTTTTGATCGTGTCCTCTGTTATTAAACCTAGGCTCTCCTGCGTCGGCAATCTCAAACATCCACAAAGGCAAGGCTGCCTCATTATTGAACAAGAAATTGTTAGCACTCACCGTCACCCCGAAACTGCTGCGATTAACTGGTTTTAAATTACCCAAGTCAAATCCTACAGTAGTTGATTTTATATACGTCTTTTTGTCAACCGTAATTGGGGTCTTGTCTAAAGTCTTTTTTAAAGCATTTTTGACACTAATACTGGTAGCAAAGACACTCTTGTAAATACCCGAGTGCGAGTTATCCACAGTCACAGTCACAGCCCAAGTGGGCTGAGTAGTTAGTACTGCTGCTGTCACACCGGGCAAGAAACTATGTAATATTTGCTGTGCTTTCACCGCATTTCCTCACACTACAACCAAGCGGCAGAAACTGTTTTCTCACCACAGACTATATCACTAGAGAACTCCGAAGATGTCAACTCAACTGTTATGAATCAGGTGCTTGATTATCTTCAAAACCCCTAACAATGCGAGATAGTTCCGCCTTTTCATCGATAGTAACGCGGGTGGGCACGCCACTGATGATTCTTTCGTAATCTTGGAATGAATTTTTGATTTGTGGTCCTTCACGAGTAATGTTGTATTCGCGAATACTTTTGTCGTGCCAAGAACCGCGCATTTTAAATACGTTGATTGCTCGCGACATTTCTCCACGAATTTCTACATACTGCAATAAGATAATCGTGTCAGTAATGGTAGAAATATGAGAATCGGTAATGGAATTTGAACCCAAAAAGTGGGTTGTAGTATTGGTAAAAAAGCCGGTTATTTCTTCTTGTTTGGCGTAACCTGTTACACCAATAACAAATTGCCGAAATGCATTATTTGAAACGCCTCTTGCTAAAGCGCTAAGGGAATCTATGGCAATGCGAGAGGGCTTAAATTCAGAAATTTCTGACTTAATGATTTGCAGATGATCTTCTAAACCTGTTGACTCGGGATAAGCACAAATAATTTTGAGTAACCCTTGGCGCTCTAATTCCTCGAAGTCAATTCCCCAGGAAGTGGCGTTACGGGAAAGCTGGGCGCGTGATTCTTCATAGGCAAATAATATAGAGCGTTCGCCTATATGGCAAGCTTCCTGCAAAAATTTGCTGACTAATAAGGTTTTACCGGTACCTGTTGCCCCAGTAGCCAAAATAATCGAGTCTTTGAAGAATCCACCCCCACACATCTCATCTAGGTGCTTGACTCCTGAAGATATTCTCACGTTTGAAGAACGTTGAGTCAAGCGCATCGCACCCAGTGGGAAAATATTAATTCCTTCGTTAGTAATGGTAAACGGATATTCCCCTTTCATATGAGTCGTACCGCGTAATTTGAGAATTTCAATGGTGCGTCTGCGACGTTCTCCCTCTAAAACGTTACGAACAATTATCACATTATCCGATACAAATTCCTCTACTCCAAAAGTCGCAACGGGGCCATATTCTTCTCGTCGTTCCGTTGTCATCACGGTGGTAACGCTCAAATTTTTTAAACGGGCAACTAAGCGAAAAATTTCTCGTCGCACCAATCCTGCTGCTTCGTACTGTTGAAATATTGCTGTTACCGAGTCTACGGAAATCCGTTTCGCTTTATATTTTTGAATTGCGTATTGCAAGCGCTCTATCAATCCGGATAAGTCAAAGTTACCTATGACTTCTTGCCCTTCGGGATCGGGTGAAGCATCCAGAATAAATAATTGGCCGTCGTCGATTAACTGCTGTAAATCCCAACCAAATATATGGGCGTTTTTGATAATATCGCTGGGAGATTCTTCAAAAGTTACAAATATCCCTGGTTCTTCTAAGTGAGTAATACCGTTATAGAGAAATTGTAGAGAAAATAATGTCTTACCCGTACCAGAGGTACCGCTGACCAAAGTTGTTCTACCTTTTGGCAATCCACCATGAGTAATATCATCAAAGCCTTCCATCAAGGTGCGAATTTTCTCTACACCCCGATTTAGAGCTTTGTCACTATGCAGCGGTTTTTTTTTCTCACTCATTGCTTGTTAATTACAAATAGAAATTTAACTCTACTTTTTGATAACTAGAGTTCGTTTATTAATCTCTATATAGTTTACTCTTCCAAGCTGTTTTCTTGTTCGCTTAATTGTGCTTCTAATAAGTTTAACCCAATTAACACCCTTTCTTTGTCTGATAGATCCCCAATTATTTTACGAACTGGTGGTGGTAAAATTTTCGACAAGGTTGGTATCGCTAAGACTTTGTCATCTTCTGCTTGCTGTGGATTTTTTTGAACATCAATTACTTTTAATGTATAAACTCCTTTAAATTCCTGTTCTAAAATTCCTTTGAGCGTTTTCAGTGCCCGCACTGAATTTGGTGTATTTCCTGATACATATAGCTTCAGGACGTAGTTTTGACCATCTTGATGGTTCATACGAAATCTTGTGGTAGAAAATAAATCTCTTTTTCAAGGGTAAGGTTTAGACAATATTTAAACAGTAAATATTTATTTTTCATTATTTTTCATTATTTTTCATATGTTTATGTTCCGATAAATCCCATTTCCTCCATCAAATTTTAGAAGTATGAGAACGCCTATACAATTCGCATAAATGAGCTAACATATCAATCAATGTTAAGCGATAATCAAGCAGTAACGAGCTGTAATCGCCTCTTCCTTCCACTTTTAATTGTTTGGAAAATTCATCTATTAACTCCATGTGAAGTTCTATAATTAGAGGCACCGGAATATTAGCACAAAATATTCCATTAATTAATTTATCTATTTTTTCTTTTATATTTCTATCATTAGAAAAATATTTAATCAGAACCTGACGATACTCAGATTTTATTTTTTGCAATATCTGTTTTTGTTGATTTGGATTCATTTGCTCAAAAATGAGCATAATTTCAGATTGTGACATCTAACTACATATCTAACATTTCCCCTATGGTTATCTATTGATTACAAACTACATATATTCAAAAATTATATACGATGCTTGTTTATTTAAGGTATGCTCCTCTCTAATGACGGGTTGGGAATTGATTTTACCCGATTGTAACTACAACACAATGTTAATGTTTTATATAAAACCAGCCTTAGATAGAAGTTTTGATTACTTCAGCTTTTTAGTTATGTGTTTGATCCTCATTTAAAAACCTTACTATAATATTTCTCTTTTGTGTGCTTTCGGAATCAACGGAAGAATCATAATACGATGAAAATCTTTTTCCCCCAGCCCTAGAATAAAAAAACATTATATATAATGTTTCTCATATTCTTACAATTATCTAAATCCCCATATAATCTCCAATAATCTCCAATAAATAAGACAATAACTATGAAATCTGTTTATTAACACTAATTTTATTACTAAGTAAAACAAAAAAATTAGCTGAAAATAACAATAATTTTTGTAAATATTATTTACTGTTATTATTGTATTTTAACCCTAAAAGGTTTATGGTTATTTAAGAATCAACTACTGATGCCGGATATATATTTTTTTTTTCCTGACGAAATGATAAGATACATAAAGAATTTATAAAGAATGTAGTAATTTAAATCATTATAATTCCTAAAGGTTTTTAGGTGAACTTTGGAGTAATAATTGTCTTAATCACAGCTATAGATACTTTACTCCGTTTTACTGACGGGGTAAACGCTTGTAAAAGACCGTCAAATGTATCTTTAGCCGCATTGGGAGAAGCCAACCCACCAACAGTTAGAGTATCGGCAAGGAAGGTTTCCGCAAGGTCAAGCTCTACTGCTTAAAATTGAGCACAGAGTTTTGGTTGAAATCGCCCTGTGATGTCCCAGCAGTTCGGAGACGGTAAGTTGCGATCGCTTGACAAAAGGCACGGCACAGGCAATTAGTTTAGTGATGCCGGATACTTCCTAAGGAAGAATAACTCCAGCTATGCATATGTCAATCCAAGATTACCCGCTTTACGAGTTTATAACGGTCGTACCCAGTTGCGACGATACTACTACTGTAAGCGAGGTGCTGTGCATTTTTGAGCAAGAGCAGCACTATCAACAGTTAGTAGTACATAACAAGCAGCAAATTCCCCTAGGATTGCTCAATTCAACGAATCTGCTAGGTAAAATCATTTGTGGAAAACAGGAGGAGCCTAGAAATTCCGAAAAATTTGATTGGGAGCAACCAATCTCTCGTTTGGAGCCTGGTTTGATCCAACCGATCCAAATTTTAAGCTGTTCTTTAAGTTTAGAGCAATTTGGTTCACTTTTGCATTCTCAAAAATTGCCAATCAACTCTCCTAATTGGGTGCTGGTAGATGGATATGGCAAATTTTTAGGACTTTTAGATAGCTTTCGATTGTTGCGACATTTAGCTTTATCGGAATTGAGATACCATAGTGTAGCAATCAGTTCTCGACATCAACAGGCGGAAGTTTATCAAGAGGCGGGTAACTCTATCTCAGTTATTTCTAGAACGAAGATAAGCAATATCTATGAGGATGATGCCGGGGCAGCGTCAGTTCAAAATCAAATTAACTCCTCCAAAAGTAGGGTTAATAACAGCCAGGTGGCTTACAAATACGCGGCGCAATTACTTGAAGGACTACCTTGGGCGTTAATGCTCGAAACTGATACTAAAGAAGTAGTGTCACAAAATCCCCTTTGGTACGAACTGTTTGGGGAATTAAAAGATCCAGAAGGTTTAAAAGAGCTTTGGGAAAGCACAATTGAAGGGAATATAATACCACAAACAGATGTTGTGAATCGCCCCTCAAAGCAGCAACCAGAAGTTTCGACTTTAAATCGCTGTTTTATAGATAGTGAGCCGGGTAGTTGTGTCTGTGTTGTAGAAATGCAAGACGGGCAAGAAAGAGTTTGGCGATTTGCCAAAATTCCTTTAGAGATTGACTATAAGAACATTCGCGATTTTGCTTCTGGGGAAACTGAAGCAGAAGAATTTATAGCCGAAACAAGTAATAATAATGGGCGGGAAAATAAACGATTGTGGTTGGTTTTGGCTACCGATATTACCGAACAGCAACAATTAACTCAGGAATTAGCGGCGAAAAATGCCGATTTAATTCAACTCAATCGTTTAAAAGATGAATTTTTGGCTTGTATTAGTCATGAATTGAAGACTCCTTTAACAGCAGTGTTAGGATTATCCCGGTTGCTATCGGATCAGCAGTTAGGAAAGCTTAACGATAGACAAGCACGATACGCTCAATTAATTCATCAAAGTGGTCGTCATTTGATGAGCGTGGTTAATGATATTTTAGATTTAACCCGCATGGAAGCAGGTCAAATGACACTAACTCTTACAAGAGTGAATATCAAAAAGGTGTGCTCGCGCGCTTTAAAGGAAGCAAAAGAGATTTACGCTCAAACTACCAAAGCTACAGCATTGGAGTTAGAGGAAGAATTTCAATTTATTCTTGATATTGAGTTGGGATTAGAGGAAATTGTTGCGGACGAATTGCGTTTGCGTCAAATGCTGGTACATTTGCTTTCCAACGCTCTTAAGTTTACCGAAGCTGGTGGTGAAATCGGTTTGCAGGTAAACTGTTGGGAAGGTTGGATTGCTTTTACAGTTTGGGATACAGGTATCGGCATCCCCGAAAGTCAACAACATTTGATATTTCAAAAGTTTCAGCAATTAGAAAATCCCTTGACTCGCCAGCATGAAGGTACGGGTTTAGGTTTAGTATTAACCAGAGCTTTAGCTCGACTTCACGGTGGTGATGTCAGCTTTTTGTCCCGAGAAGGTTCGGGAAGCCAGTTTACATTGCTCTTACCCCCATCTCCTCCAAATAAAATAATTGGAGAAGTAGGTGAAGTAGGTGAAATAGGTTTAAATAATACAGAAGAATACTTTAATTCAGTAGAATCAAAGATCACAGAAGATACATTAATGCGTCCGTCTGCTTCCCTTAAAGAATTATCTGTAGAAAGTATTCCCGCTTACCAAAATAATTTTAAATTCACAACAAATCAAGAAAATTCGATTCAAGGGCTACAAACTTTCCCCAACAGCTTAGTGTTAGTGGTGGAAACTGTAGCTCGATATATAGAAGATTTTACTAGGCATTTAAGTTCTTTAGGATACCGTGTAGTCGTTGCTCGCTCTGGCTGTGAAGCATTAGAAAAAGCCCGGAGATTACAACCCTCAGCGATTTTTATCAATCCCTTGCTACCTTTACTTTCAGGTTGGGATGTGTTGACATTAATTAAATCCGACGCTGCAACCCGAAATATTCCGGCGATCGTCACGGCTAGTGCAGCGGAAAAAGAACAAGCATTTAGCAAACGTGCCGATCATTTCCTGAGTTTACCAGTACAGTATGAAGCTTTGGCAGGATTGTTAGAAAATAACGGTGCAACACCCAAAGTTAAACCAGCAGATGCCAAAAGTTGTAACACTACAGAAGCACAAACGCCATTAAGAATTTTAAGATTAGTAGAGCCTGAAGTAGAATCTTTGAGTTATCATCCATCTTTAGGAAAACATCGAGTCATAGAAGTAGATGACATCGAACAAGCACAACTTTTAGCCCGTGTTTGGAATTTCGATGTAGTTTTATTAGATGTAGGAATGCCCCTTGCTCAAACTTACTTAAAACAACTTAGTGAAAGTAAAAATTTAGCGGCTTTACCGTTAGTAACTCGTAGCGTCGAAACTACACAAGCAGCATCAAAAATCAGCCATCTATCAGTATTTCCTTGTTTAACCCAATTAGGTTCAGACAACAAAATTGACAAGGAAAAGGCACCAACTTTGTTAACAGTGCTGCAAATCGCAGCTGGTATATGCTGTCCGCCAAATATTTTAGTAGTGGATTTGACAATTTTACCAGATTTACCGAAAGTAATTATTAATAACAAAAATAACAAAACAAGGGAAACTAAAGTAGATCCGAGCAAAGCAATTAATTTACCATGCAGCGGCAAACTTCCTTGTCCCTTGAATAACGAACAAACCCAAACAAATTCTCGTCCAACAGAATGGTTTCAAGCTTTGGTTCAGTACCTGCAAACAGCAGGTTTTAAAGCAGCTATGTGTAGCACTTGGGAAGAATTATTACAACAATTACGTCACGAAAGTGTAGATTTACTATTAATTTGCTTGGGAGAATCCACTATAGAATTAAATGTTCAATCAGTATTAGAAACATTAGGAAAAATGGATTTAGATTTACCACCACTACTGTTACTCGATCAGAGATTGAATTCCAATCAGGTAAAATTAGAAAAAGTTGAAGCTGTTGAAAAAACTCCTGAAAAAAATTATCAAAAGTTTTCAGAAAACATCGCTAACCAGGTTCTACCTCGTTCAATTTCCATGGAAAACTTGTTAAATCGAATTAATCAAGCTTTGTCAGTAACAGGTTAGGAAGGTGAGTAGTTAGTAGTTAGTAGTTAGTAGTTAGTGGTTAGTAGTTAGTAGAACAACTATCAACCATCAACCATCAACTATCAACCATCAACTATCAACCATCAACCATCAACTATCAACTATCAACCATCAACTATCAACCATCAACCATCAACTATCAACTATCAACTATCAACTATTAAATCACAATTTTTTACTGATTGGAACTCGAATTAAAGTATAAGCTTGTTTGGCGGCTATATTTTCATAATCGGTTGGTTGTAAACCGATTTTGGGAAACTTTTTTGGTTGTGAAATAATTAAGATTGAATCGGATTTTGTTTGATTTTGAATGTAATCTGCTGCTTGTTTATTGCTTTTAATGAAATTAATTCGACGTTGGGCATAAAAAGCGACACTAGGTTTTTTAAACCCAACCATCATTAATTCTTCTCTAGGTTTTTGTACCTTAACTGCTAATTGCGATAATTGCTTTAAAGGTAGCTGGCGACTAATATCCACTACAAATAAAGTTGGAGTCAGAACAAATATCATGAATGCTGTAAACGCCAACAAATTTATACCGATTAAATGCAAATAACGGCGACGTATTAAGAAAATTGCAATTATCACAGCAGCAGCCAACCAAATAATGCCTCCTAAAACTGGTAAATTAGACCTTTGTAGCATTTGTGGAAAATTTGGTGCTGCAGGATCGTAACCGATTAAATTTTTTACACGGAAAAATAAAAATCCTAGGGCTGATGTAAAGATGACGCTTATCCAACCGCTTACTTGAATCAAAGGTAAGGAAAGTAACACCGGAGATGATGAAGGGGAGTTAGAAACTGTTGTAACTTTATGAGTGCTGGTATCTACGATCAAATGGCTCCACAACAGCGCAATCAAAATACCGGCTGCTGGCATTAAGGGTAATACGTAGCTGGGAAGCTTAGTAACAGCGATAGTAAAAAAGCTAAAAACACCAATAAACCAACACAAAGCAAATAAACCAAGTTGTTGAGAACGTTCAGTAGATATCCACGATTTACGCTGCCAAAACTTTAAGCTTAGCATTGCAACAGGTAAATAAACCGAGTAAGGAGCAAAACCCACCGCTACAACTATAAAGTAAAAATACCACGGAGCAGAATGTCCGTTAACAACATCTGTAAACCGTTCTACATTGTGTAAACCAAAAAAAGAATCAATAAAATCCCAACCATTTTGCCAAGTCGCCAAAGCATACCAAGGAAGTGATACGGCACAAATTACCAGTATTCCTCTAATCAAATGGATTTCCGACACTACTTGCCAAAAATTTCCTAAATAAACCAAAAATAGTAAAATAATAAAACCCGGTAAAACAATACCTACAGGTCCCTTAGTTAAAATAGCTAAGCCAATTAATACATAAAAAGCAAAATACCACCGTGCTTTTACGTGTGATTCGGGAGGTTCGGCATATCCTTGGAAAAAGCATAATAAAGCCGATGCCATACATCCGGTAAGCAGCATATCCGAAACACCGACTCTACCCCAAGCAATCATTTCCGGGTTCAGCGCTATGACAGCAGCACCCAAACCAGCAGTTAACCAACGCCGAGAAGGATGATAAACCCCTTCCAAATCATCCCTTTTAGATTGATACCAGTACAAAGTATAGAACGCCAAACAAATCAAACCCAAAGCTGCGATCGCCGAAGGTAGACGCACAGCCCATTCATTGACACCAAAAATCATGTAAGCTAATGCTTGGCACCAGTAAATCAAAGCGGGTTTATCGAAACGAGTTTCCCCATTAAAATAAGGTGTAATCCAATCACCCGTAACATACATTTGGCGAGAAGCTTCGGCAAACAGGGGTTCTGTCTCATCAATTAAGCTAGTACTTCCTAAATGCCAAAAAAAAGCGATCGCAGTTACTAAAATTAACCATAAAAGCGATAGCATCACAGCCAGGAACGGACGCTTTTGTATATTCTTCCACCAATGCTTAGCAACAATTTGAGTCATCAGTTTATAATCAGCCCGACACTAGTTATTAGTCATCAATATGCGGTTGTTAGTCAATGTTAAGAGACAACAATACCATTCCACATTAAAATGACTCTGACAAATATACTCAGTTCCTTTCTCGCAAGGGGACAAGGGGCTGAGGGGCTGAGGAGCTGAGGAGATGGGGAAACAAGGGGACAAGGAGACAAGGAGACAAGGAGACAAGGGGTAAAAATCATTAACAACTAACAACTAACAACTAACAACGAGTAATGAGTAATGAGTAATGAGTAACGAGTAATGAGTAACGAGTAACGAGTAACGAGTAACGAGTAAAAAATAACAACTAATAACTAACAACTAACAACTAACAACTAATAACTAATAACTAATAACTAACAACTAACAACTAAATGCAAAATACTCGTTTAAACTCCTTGTTTGATTTGATTGTAAGAAATCTAGCGCTATGGTTTCTCAATCCTTGGCGGAGAATGTCGCTACTAATAATTAGTTTCTTTTTTGGCTTTTTTATGGGAACGGTAGTCGCTACTACAGCAGGACAAAGAGGGGTTTTGGATATTGTTATTGCTGGATTTTTAGTGTTTTTAACGGAAGTTAGCAGTCGGATAGTTTATAGACGACCACCTAAAGAAAGAGGACTTCTCTGGGTAGAATCACTTAATATTTTCAAAGTAGGTTTTATTTATAGCTTATTTGTAGAAGCCTTTAAACTAGGTTCTTAAAACTGAAATACAGCAAATTTTATGGAATATGAACACAAGGGAATAGGGAATAGGGAGTAGGAACAATTATTAATATCTATGCCCCATGCCCTTCGGCCCCAGCCATATTGTTAACTTTTAACTTTGCGTATTACTTTTTCTCAGGAATCGAACCTTCTATCCCCTCAACATACCAATTCATAGCCAATTGTTCCTTATCACTAAGTATCTCACCCTGTGGTACTCTTATGGTGCCTGTTTGGTCTTTCACCGGACCATCAAAAGGATTTGCGGTACCATTAATAAACTGCTGACGCTTTGCCATGACTAACTGCTGTACATCTTGAGGAATTACAGGATTTAATGGTGCAATATCTACCATTCCTTTAGCAATACCATCCCATACAGCCTGGGATTTCCAGGTACGATTAATAACATCATTAGCTCTTTGAATATAGTATTTTCCCCAATGATTTATCACTGAAGTTAAAAGGGCTTTGTGGCTCAACCTACTCATGTCGGTATTGTAACCAAAAGCATAAATACCTTTTTCTCCTGCTATTTGAATTGGTGCTAGGGAGTCTGTATGTTGAGTTAATACGTCCGCACCCAAATCCACTAAAGCTTGGGCTGCTTCTCTTTCTTTTGCTGGTTCGTACCAACTTTGTACCCACATTACCTTTACTTTTGCTTGAGGATTTGTTAACTTTAATCCTTGTGTAAATGCACTTATGCCGCGAATAACTTCTGGTATTGGATAAGCACCAATAAAACCGATAATATTTGATTTTGTCATTTTGCCCGCAATCATTCCTGTCAAATATCGCGGTTCTTCAAAACGTGCGAAATAAGTACTAACATTTGCAGCGCGTTTGTATCCCGAACAGTGTTCAAAAAACACATTCTTGTAATATGAAGCTACTTTTAATGTCGCATTCATGTGCAATAAAGAAGTAGTAAATATCAATTTATTTCCTTCCATTGCTAATTGACGGATTACTCCTTGAATATCCACACCTTCCCTAACATTTTCAACAAAAGTAGATCTAAGTTTTCCTTGAAGAGTTGCTTCCATTTCTCTACGACCTAAATCGTGTGCATAAGTCCAGCCATAATCATCCACAGTTCCTAGATATACAAACCCTACTTTTAGAGGTTCATTGGTTGTCACTGGCGATACAATTGGCGAAATTTCATCTTGAAATCCAGATTTATTATCATTAGATGTACAGCTAGCAAAATTAAAGCTAGCCCCAGAAGCAGCGGCATACTTCAGAAACTTACGACGTTCCATATTTTTATGTTTTAAACAAGGCAGCAGCAACCCAAAATATTTCTTAATCGTAGCAAAGATAGTAAAACAAGCAATTAATACAATTTAGCTATTTTGCTTGCCGCTAATTTACTTAATTGAAATATATGTTAGTGATTTATATTATACAAAATTAAATCTGAATTATTCAAATCCCTAGTGAAAATTGTTAGTTGATAGTTGATAGTTGATAGTTGATAGTTGATAGTTAAGAATAAAAAAATAATGTTGGGTTATGCCAGATTCATCCCAAAAATGATAAGTTAATTTTATTTTTCCATTTTTAACCAAACCCACTGACTACTGAGTGGGGGACATGCAGTTATCTTACATTATAAATTATGAATTATGTTGCCCAATTTGATAGGGATATCCCATATTACAAATTATAAAGTGCTTGCTTTCCAAAAAACGTAAACCGCTAAAATAGCAAGTCCACTACGAAATGTCAGACCAACAACTTTATCAGGTAATCGAGGTAAAAAGCGAGTACTAAGTTGCGCTCCTAAAAGTCCTCCGAATCCTAAAATTAAACCTTGAGCAAATAAAATATTGCCTGCAAAAGCGTGTCTAGTTGCAGCAGAAATAGAACTAAGTACAATAACTCCCAAACTAGTTTGAATTGCGACCTTAATAGTTTCTCCTAGTAAAAGAATTTGTAACGGAACCATAATTACACCACCACCCACACCGAATATACCTGCAAGCATTCCTGCAGTTCCTCCGGTGATAATTCGAGCAATGGTCAAACTAAATTTTGACTGTTGATTTTGTTCGTTTTCTTCTTCTTGCTTTTTTGACAAATTTTTACGTAACTCTACTAAATAAATAGTAAATAAAAGTAAAATTCCAAAGGAAAATAATTGATTTTTGGGAGGAATAAAATTTGCTAATCCAGCACTAAAATAAGCCGTAGCGATCGCAGGTAATCCCAGGAAAATAACCTTTTGAATATTGATATAACCCATGCGCCAATTCTGGATAGTTCCAGAAGTAGCCGTAATCACAATTGCAAGACTACTAGTAGCAACAGCCTGCAATGGTGTGTATCCAAACGCTAATTGTAAAGGTACCAAAACTGTACCACCACCAATACCTAACAATCCAGCGAGAATACCAGCAATTAATCCACTAATTAGTAGAAGCAACCAATTTTCCATTTTTAGTTATTAGTTGTTAGTTGTTAGTTGTTAGTTGTTAGTTGTTAGTTGTTAGTTTTTAGTTTTTAGTTGTTAGTTGTTAGTTGTTAGT
>DESS01000026.1:84138-88712 GCA_002361335.1 Richelia sp. UBA3308 | reverse complement strand
ATTAAGCAAAAAATACATTAAAAAGCATTGACAATTGTCAATAAATGTCAATTTTTGTCTACATAATCAACAACTAAGTCAAGCTCTCCTTAATAAGGAGAAGGGATGGGGGTGAGGTTTTTAGTGCTATAGTTCTGACTTGAATATGAAAATGAATAAAAACAATGGGTAATCGGTAGTTGCTTGTTTCAACAATGATTACCCATTATTCATTTATTTATTCCATTACCCATTACCTAGAACTAGGTTAACAAATCAAATTAATGAATGGGAGATGGGATATTTGGGGATATATGGGCAAAGAAAGCAGTTTTTGGGTCTATATTTCCATAATCAGCTTAAATCAATTAACCCATTATCTTTATATTTTTTTATTTTCACAATTAATATGTTCTCAGTTTAACTTGTTAAAAAAATAATAATGTATTCATATATTTTTAATTTAATTAGGTTATTCTGAAAACAGCTAAAATAAAGCAATCTCAAAACTTTAGTGATGAGGATCGCCCAATCTAAAGATATAAATCACTCCAAAATAATGATTTATATATCTCAAATAGCATAAAATCGTTATCATGACAATCAGATAATCACAAAAAAATTAACAAAAATTATTGATGAGATTGATGTAAAACCACTATGGAATGAAATTTCTATAAGATTAGCTGCTAACTCAATAGCTGAAAATTCACTTAGAAGATCAATTTCTCAAAAAGATTAAAAAAAGAGGTTGAAAAATGTCAATAATACAAAAAGTTTGTTGTCCTAACTGTGGAACTAAATGCGAAAGGTATCATCTTGTTGAAAGCCAAATATCTCGCACCCAATGTGCAGCTTGCGATTATTTGATGATTAACTGTACCCGCACCGGAAGAGTAATAGAAGCTTATGCTCCCGGTATTTATGCATCAAGCAGGAGTTAGGAATTAGGAATTAGGAGTGAGTAAATTTTTTCTCCCTATCCCCTTGTCTCCTTGTCTCCCTATCCCCTTCCTTGTCTCCTTGTCCCCTTCCATGCTATTTCTTATTAGCACGTAATTGTCCGCAAGCAGCGTCTGCCTCTAAACCACGGGAGTAACGGACGCTGTGTGCGGTATGATGCTTTTCTAAGACTTCAACAAAACTTTGAATGCGATCGCGTTGTGGGCGTTTATAATCTACTTCTTGGATAGGATTGTAGGGAATCAAATTTACATGACTTTGAAATCCGCGTAATTGCCGCGATAATTGATGTGCGTGTTCTGGAAGGTCATTAACACCGGCGAGGAGAATATATTCAAAAGATACACGTCGTCCCGTCATTTCCACGTAATCGCGACATTCAGCAAATAATTCTTCAATTTTGTATTTACGAGCGCTAGGAATTAATTCTTCTCGCAACTGCTGATTTGGTGCATGGAGACTGACAGCGAGGGTGATTTGGAGGCGATATTTTGCCAGTTGACGAATACGTCCGGGAATACCTACCGTAGAAATAGTTAAATTACGCTGTCCGATTCCCACATCTTTATTAAGGCATTGAATCGCGCCTAAAGTATTATCAACATTTAACAAGGGTTCACCCATACCCATAAACACAATATGACTAACTCGTTGTCCAAAGTCTTCCTGTACAGTTAAAACTTGGTCTACAATTTCATGACGAGCTAAATTTCGTTTATAACCTCCCTTACCAGTAGCGCAGAAATCGCAAGCCATTGGGCAACCAACTTGAGTAGAAACGCAAACTGTTAAACGTTCTAAAGCTTCTGGATTCTGTGCTTGTCTATTTTTTTTATTTCCCCATTTTTTAAAAGTTGGCATACCAACAGTTTCGATAATTTCCCCATCAGCCAGTTCTAAAAGATACTTTACTGTACCGTCGGCAGCAGTAGAACGGTGGTGTAAAGTAGAACGTCCGATGGAAACTTCTGCTACAGATTGCCGCCATTGTTTGGAAAATACAGAAATATCAGTCAAAGAGCGAACGCCCTTTTGATATATCCACTGATGTAACTGTTTTCCTCTGTAAGTTGGTTGTTCCTGTTGCTCTACCCAAGCAGTTAATTCAGACAAGGATGCTCCTAATAAAGGAGGGATAGAGATTTTGGGAAACACAAGAGCGGGAGGTTTGGGGGAAGAAACTGCTGAGTTGACAGACATAGTGGAATTGCGATCGCAATGGAAGTAATTGAATCTTTATGGTAGATTATTTGAAAATTCTTGTGGTAAAGATATTCCTATCGTCAACTGTCCGATAGATTAGCCGATGCAACCAAAACCTTGTAGAGACGCAATATATCACGTCTCCACATCAGGATGGGAAATTAACCAAAAGTAGTACCGTTCCAACCCCACATGGCACCTTTAGCATCAGCAAATTCGATATAAATGCGATTTGTGGGGACACCAAGGGCTTGATTAATTTCTTGACAAAAATCCTGACTCATAGATTTTGTTTGTTCGGGCTTCATAGTACCGACACTTTTGACTTCTATATAACAAACGGGTTCAGTACTACCACCGAAAGTCATGGGAACATCTGGTTCAAAAGCCGTCATCACATAAGATTCCGGTTTCCCGATATGTTTGGCTAATTTAGAAGACAAAATTTTCAACATTGCCTCAACTTCAGCTTTTTGGGGACTAGATATAGAACTTTGAACTTTAATTAGAGGCATAACCTGATTTTAAATTTTCGCTCTTCAATTTTAGATTTTGCGGAAAGTTGGGGGTGTAGATTGTTCTTCCCCCCAAACTTTACAAGACAGATTTTAGATTTTGCATTGGTTATCATTAACCACTAACCAGTTATTAATTACTCCTAACTCATAACAACTAATAACTAACAACTAACAACTAACAACTAACCACCATAATTCCAGCCAGTAGTTTCGAGTAAGAGTTGTTTTCCTTCGCGGTGAATTCCAGCAGTAATGACTTCGCCAACGTAAACGGTATGATCGCCTTTATCTACATTACCGACAACTTGACATTCGATATATCCCAACGAGTCAGAAATAATCGGACATCCAGATTCGCCAAGGTAAAACTCTACATCTTCAAATTTATTACCAACCCGGCGCATAGGTTTAAAAAATTTGGCTGCTAAATCTTTTTGTCCATCTTCCAAGAAACTGATAGCGAATACCCCACTTTTTTCAATCATTGAATGGGATATAGAATCTCCTCTAACACAATTTACAACTAAAGGTGGTTTAAACGAAGCCTGCATCAACCAGCTAGCAGTAAAACCATTAAGTTCTTCACCATCCTTAACCCCACAGATATATAAACCGTGAGGAATCTTCCGCAACATCGTTTTTTTAGCTTGTTCGTCTAACATCAGTTTATTTACCATTATTCTTCTCCACTGTTAAGTTTATCGAAGAGCGGCAATAGTGAGGAGTGAGTGGTATTAGGAGTGAGGAGTTTAAGGTTTGAAATTTTTCATGCCCCATGCCCCATGCCCCATGCCCCATTCCTCACTTAGGGCGAAACAAATGGGAATGTTCCGGATGGTACAATCTAGATCTAGCTGTGGCTTCACCAAGAGCGGGACTAATAATGTAAAGTGTGGTGCGAATCAGTTTTTCTTTTTGGGTGTATTCTGCTATTTGATTGAGACTGACTACAAGAATTTTTTCATCGTGCCAACCGACACGAAAGCAGATAGCCACAGGAGTTTCGGGTGGATAATGTTCTAAAAGTTTTGCTTGAGATTCTTCCACATGACGGGCACTTAAATATAGGCAAAGACTAGCTTGGTGTGCTGCTAATGAAGCTAATTCTTCTGTGGGCGGTACTTGGGTGCGTCCGCTGATACGGGTAAGTATGATAGTTTGGACTAAACCCGGAACTGTGAGTTCTACATTTAATTTCGCGGCAGCGGCTTGAAAAGCGCTGATACCGGGTACAACTTCAAAAGGGATTTGCGCTTGTGCGAGTAGCTGCATTTGTTCGTGAATAGCGCTGTAAAGACTGGGATCTCCCGAATGCAAACGCACAACCGATTTGCGATCGCGGACAATATCTACCATCATAGGCACAATTTCTTCCAAGGTTTTAGAAGCAGTGCGAATAATTTGAGCATCTTGGCGGCAAAGTTCTAATATTTGAGAAGGAACTAAAGAATCTGCAAATAAAACTACATCGGCTTTCTCAAGCAGCTTTTGCGCCCGAATAGTTAATAAATCTGGGTCTCCCGGACCTGCACCTACAATATAAACTGCTGGTTTTAGCTGAAGAGTAGATTTTTCTTGACATAAAATACTAGTATTTTCACGCATAAAATCACAGATAATGCTGATTCTTGAAAATTTTTTTAGTACATTTTTCGGTATCTTTCCGGATTGAACCCCTATATATGGAAATATTAATTGGTAGATGCACCCTGGTTAAGCCCTGGAGATAACTCTGGGGCATTTTTTATTTGAGATTTTGGATTAAAGAGTTAGTGGTTAGTAGTTAGTGGTTAGTGGTTAGTGGTTAGTGGATAGTTGTTGGTTGTTAGTTGTTAGTTGTTAGTTGTTATTTTTTACTCGTTACTCGTTACTCGTTACTCGTTACTCGTTACTCGTTAGTGGTTAGTAGTT
>DESS01000026.1:73553-83981 GCA_002361335.1 Richelia sp. UBA3308 | reverse complement strand
ACTCGTTACTCTTTACTCTTTACTCGTTAGTGGTTAGTAGTTGGTAGGGCGGGAATGAAAAATGAGTTGCAAATGGTAAGTAGAAGAATTGATAAAACTTAAAGATTTAATAACTCTTAACTTATTCCCCTTGTCCCCTTGTCTCTTTCCTTGTCTCCCCATCCCCATTTTCTACCTCAATCGCTTGGTTTTCTCTTCAGTTTGGCTAGAAACGACATCTGGTAAAGGGCGTTTTCTGATGTAAAGCCACCATAAACCAGCTAGTCCTATGGCAATTTCGATTAAACTTACTACTTGGGCGATTCTCAAAGGACCAAGCATTAAGCTATCTAAACGCAGACCTTCAATCCAAAAGCGTCCTAAACTGTAACCTATTAAATAAACCAAGAATATCGTACCCGTTTTTAAGGAAAGCTTTCCTTGTAAGCCTCGAAAGAATAATATCATTAGCAAGGCGAATACCATGACATTCCACAAAGATTCGTAAAGAAATGTGGGATGGAAGAAACTTTCATCAATGAATTCTGGTGGACGCGGGTAAACTTTTGAACCATCAACAAGAGTAATTTCACGAGGAATAAAAAGTTTCCAAGGCAAATTAGTAGGTCTTCCGAAGGCTTCTGAGTTGAAAAAATTTCCCCAGCGTCCAATTGCCTGTCCTAAAATCAATGAAGGAGCGACTAAGTCTGTTAATTGCCAAAATTGAACTTGTTTGAGTTTAGCAAAGATTAAAGCGACTGCTAGACCGCCGATAATCGCTCCATGAATAGCAATACCACCCTTCCAAATAGCGAAAATATCCCATGGACGTTGGGCATATTCTTGCCATTGAAATAAGACGTAATATAACCGGGCAGCTGGAATTGCGCCAATTACCAGCCAAATAGATAAATCGCTTAACAAATCGGGATTAACATTACGACGCTTTGCCAAATATTGGGAAAGTGTAACACCAATCAATACTGCTGAGGCAATCAACAAGCCATACCAGCGGATAGTTATTGGTCCTAATTTTACTAAAATAGGACCGGGAGAAGTAAACACAAACCCTAAGGGCAAGTAGGAAATATCCAGTGCCATGGGAAATACCGTAACTTTACTGTTGTTGCACTCATACTGTGACATACTTCCATAGTTTTGCAAGAAAATGGAGATTGAAAGATGAGGAGATGGCACAAATAATTTTTTATAACTTCTAACTTATAAGTTCTATATTCCCAATCCTCCAGTGCCAAATGTTTGCCAGTTACTATTTATTGAGAATTTAAGTATGGTAGTATAATAATTTGAAATCTTGAGCGTATAAAAATAAAGCAAAATTTAAAACAAAATTTAAAACAAAATTTCAAATAAAATTGAAAGCAAAATTTAAGGAATAATAATGAAATTCTTTGAGTAGCTCGATCGGAAAATATGGTATAAAACTAAAAATCTTCAGAATTTACGATATTGTCACAATTGGTTGTTGGTGCCGTACTCTCATTGCCTTATTACTACGTTCAAGTTTTTCAGAGTACACAACGGCTTTGGGATCTCCGAAGTTGATCTACACCGTTTGAGGGCCTCCCTTACAGGAAAAATGTGCTTTTTTGCTAAGTCTTAATCTTGTTGGGATTGAATTTTCTGATACCAAGGGTGCAATGTAGAAGTTCAATTACATACACAACCTTTGGCTGTTTGTTATGCAAAAACGTTTGACACCAAAACAAGTTTCTCAAATTGTCGCAGAAGTAGAGCGTTTGTCTCAACAACGACAATCTGAAATTGAAATAGAAGAGTTACAACAGATTTTACAAGAGTTGAATTTACCTGATGATTTGCTCGATGAAGCTATAATGCAGGTTTATCGCAAGCAAGCTTTGGATAACCAGAAAAAACGCAACCGTTGGATAATTGGGGGTGTGGCGACGGTGGTGTTAAGTGCTGGTGCAGCGGTATTTTTTGTCCAACAACAGCATTATTCTGCCCTTGAAGGTATTTCTGTTTATGATAGTCGGATTGGTTTTAAGCGTAACGATCCTGCTGCAAATGTAAAGGAAATTAACCGTCAAAATAGTCCGGAAGTGTTTTACAATGTCACTCTTAAAGATGCTCCCGTAGGAAAACAGTTAAAATTAGGCTGTAATTGGCTCGATCCTAACCGTCAAATTGCTCATCAAAATAGTTGGAAAACTAAAACTATCACTAAAGAAGTTTGGAATACTCATTGCCGCTATCAATTTAAAGAAAATGATCCTACTGGTAAGTGGATTGTACAGATTACTTTGGGTGATATGGGTGATAAAGTTATTCAAGGTAAGCAGTTTGTTGTTCAATAAATGTCTATGGGGCATGGGGCATGAGGCATGGGGCATGAGGCATGGGGCATCGATTAAGTGATTTCAAAGTTTGGTAGTAGGGGCTGTTTTTACTGGCAGTTGATTGATTGGCAAGCAGTTAATTCATAATTGATAATTGAAAGAAATTTTAGGTTATTGGGGTTGCGGTAATTTATCTGAGTTGGAAGCTCTTTTATTTAAGGTGTTTAGTAAAGCATCTGTTGAGAAAGGGTTACAGGAAGTTAGCTATCAAAATAATAATTGTATTGCCGTTTTAGTTGGATGGAATTTTACACATAATCCTTCTATTTTCGGAGAAGAAATTGTTAAGAAAAAGGATTTTTGTCAGGTTGCACTTTCTGCTGCTGGTATTCCTGAGTTTCCGGATGTCACAATCAAGTTTGTAAATCAACGTTTAATTTTAAGTCGAGATTGCTTTGGGCGCATACCATTATATTGGTTTCGTCAAGGGCAGATAATTTGGTTTGCTTCGCGTTTGCAATTATTATTGTCTGTTTTAGATTCGCCACAAGTCAGTATTTCCGGTTTTTACGGCTACAATTGTTTTTCTTATGTACCCATTCCCCTGACTCCCGTTGAGAATATTTTCACTATACCCCCAGGATATGAAATTATTTGGGAAATAACCCACAATAATCAAATCCAAAATAATCAAATCCAAAATAATCAAATCCAAAATAATCAAATCCAAAATCATAAAATCCAAAATCGCTATGAGTGGCGAGAAGCAAAAGATTTAATTGAAGATGAAAATATCGCGATATGGCAATTACAAGGTTTACTTAAAGATGCCATTCACCGTCAAGTTAATAATTTGCCTCCAGGGGATGTAGGAGTATTTCTTTCTGGGGGATTAGATTCTTCAATTGTCGCGGCGGCTTTAAAACAAGCTGGAGTGAAAGTAAAAGCCTATGCTTTAGATTTTGGTGAGTATGGAGTTTCTGAATTACCTTTTGCTGAGGCTGTTGCCACACATTTAGAGATTCCTTTAGTGAAGGTGGATGCAACACCAAAGCGAATTAAGTCGGCAATTAAGAATACCGTCAAAGCTTTAGATTTACCTTTTGGTGATGGGGTGACGGTACCAATATATTTACTATGTGAAGCTGCTTCAAAAGAAACAGCGGTAATTTTCAATGGTGAAGGTGGTGACCAGTTATTTGCTGGATGGACTAATAAACCTTTAATTGCTGCTGGTATTTATAATTCTGAGGATTTTGATCAACAATACCTACAGACTTTTCATCGACTTTATGGTTATGAGGCGCAATGTTTTCAAGCCGAATTATATAGTCAAATTGAAAAAAATAATCCACAAAATTGGATTGTAGAAGCATTAAATCCAGATTTTACCAACAATATTTTAGCAAGATTGCGCCGTGCTACCTTGATGCTTAAAGGCGCACAAAATATTCATCCTAGAGCTACAAATTTAGCAAAAGCCTTTGATTTGAGAGTGCGATCGCCATTTTGTGATTTACCATTGGCTGAGTGGAGTTTTGCGCTTTCAGGTGAACTTTGTTTACAAGGTAATATAGAAAAATATATCCTCAAACGTGCGGTTGAATCATGGTTACCGTCGGAAATTGTCTGGCGAGAAAAACGTGGTATGGGTGTACCTTTAAATAGTTGGTTTAATGGTGAGTTATGGGGTGAAGTTAGTAAAAGATTGAATGCGGGTATTTTGAAATTTGAAGGGCGTTATCAAGAAGATATTATTTTGAAAATTCTGGCGGGTGAAATCGGCGGGCAAATTCGTCAGCGTCGTATTGGAGAAGTTTTATGGTTGTTATTAATGTGGGAAATTTGGCGAGTTGAAGTTTTGGGAGAGAAGGCTGAAGGAAGAAGTTTTGATTATCGGTTATTGGGATTGAGGATTTTGCAGAAGTTTGGGAATAAGTAGGTTGGTGTTGAAAATAGTAGTTAGGGGAAGTGAGTAGTGAATAGTTAATAGTGAGGAGGAACTAGGCTTTGGAGCAAGTTAAACTAAGCTGTAAGTAAGTTCGGGTTTATTTTTGCTGACTTACTTAAATAAAGGTTCCTATTAACGCTTTTTCTTTACTCCGCGAGCTGGTAGGGGTTGCATTCTTAGAATAAAAAAGCCGATAGACAAGGGAGCATCCTTTTAACAATACCCAGCCTAGGGTATCGCTGGGCTAAGCAAGTTTCTAGCCTTGTGTAGCCCTAGGCTTTAACCTGCGGGCTTTTTTAAAAAACGGGATGCTCCCATCGACAAAATTAATCAAGATTATAATTCTAATGACTTTAAATATAGTTTTAGTTTAAAGTTCAATCCCAAAAAATCAAAAAATGGATTATATTTTCTTGCTAGAGAAGAAACAAATTGATCGTACAATCCATCTAGCATCGTATATTTACTATGTATATTTGTGTTTAACAAAGATTGAAAAACTTGAATTAATCCACAAGTTTTTAAAATATTAAAATGTGAATTATTTTGTTCGGAAAGACTTTTTAACCTATCATAAAATGGAACTTGGCTGGGAAAAGAAACCCCTTTCCCTTCAATCATAAAACCTTGAAATTTTTCATTTTCCCAAACTTCTTTAATTTTGTATACTGAGCGACTATTTGATGTAGAATCAATCTCTACATTTTCAGTTGTCAAAATTCCTTGGCTCCCCGTTAAAGTTATAGTACCATCTAAACGTTTATAAGGTTCGATAATACAACCTTGCACTCCATTTATAAACCGATAATCTAAGCTTATATTTTCTGAACTTGAAGATATTTTACGAGAATAAAGAATTGCTTTAAAATTTACAAATGAGCGAATTAATGCAAGTCCATGATATTTATATCCAGATTGATCGAGATGAATTTTTTGGAGTTTACCTAGATGATTATCTTTGACAAATTCCCGCATTAAGTTGAATTGAGGAAAATTCATAAAATCCTCTGTAACTACTACTTTTTTAAATCTATTTAACAATTTAATAGCTTCTAAATCCTTTAAAGGTAAAACAGGAGTGTCAATTACTAAAATTAGATTAGAAGAATAGGGTGCTAATTTCTGTAGAACTTGTTTATTATTTTTTAATGTAATAGACATGATAACTAAATTAATCTGGGAAAAATCAAATTTAGCCAAATCTGCTACACTAGGGATTCCCCATTTCTGAGCTACTGCATTTCGCTTATGCTCGGTTCTTGAATAAACACCAATAATCTTGAAATGCTCCTTTAAACAGTTTAAAGCAGGTAAGAAGTTATTTTGAATTCGATTTCCTGAACCTACGATTAAAACAGAATACATAGTTTAATTCCTTTATTTTTATTTCTTCTCATACCAATTTTATAGAAAAAATAATGAATTATTACTTGAATTATAAATTATGAATTATGAATAATTAGGTCATTTATTGAGTTTTTCTTTGAACAACTTATAGTTATATTTTAGTAAATATTTGAACCCAAGTTCCATAGAAGAATTAAAAGGAGGAATTACTGGCTTATGGCAGTTATTTGAAAATGACTCACCCATTATTTCAAATAAAGAATTTGCTGGATGCTCTGGATTGACTAAATATTCTAAATAATCATTTTTTCCGAAAACAAGTTGTCGGAATTTTACAAATTCATCTAAATTTATTTTCTTATTTTTTAATCTACGAGGCTGAAAGGAAAATTTAATAACCCGTCTACGATTAGAACTATAATTTGGGCAAGCTCTATGCACAAAAAATCGGTTAAAGAAGAAAGTAGTGCCTGCTTTACCAATAACTTTAATGGTCTTTTCTTTTAATTTTAAATAGGATAATGGGGATTTTAATCTAATTTCAAATGGGCCATTTTCTTGTTCTACATCTGTTAAGTAAATGAACATACTAATATGGTTAGCTTGATTAGAATTGTAAGAAGAACGACATTCTTCATCTCTATGCCAACCGAGATTTTCTCCCCAATGAATATGTGAGATTGCAGAGGAACTTATTTCATAGGCATGACAGTGATAGAATATAGCATCTGGCATTAAATGACATAGCAGAGATTTTAGTTGCTCATTGAAAACCCGATCTATTATGCCTAGTTCAAAAAGTCTATTAGATTTCACATAAGCTCGATCCTTATCCTCTTGAACGATAAAAAGAGGATCTAATAAAGTATTCCATTCTTTAATAAGATTTGATGAGTACAAAAATTCAGTTTGAAAAAAACCTTGTTTCGTTAATAATTCAAAAGCTTGTTTCATATTTATCTCTAATTTTTATGTTTAATCTAAATAAGTAGGGAAAAAATCTAACTAAATCACGAAGTGCCTTCATATTTGTATTTGGCTCATAGCAGCGCTGTGTAGACGCTTTACAGCGTTATAAAAAGTTATGTTTTTTCTGCTTGGCTTATCACTAGATATAGTGACTTTAAATGTGGCACAACACTATTTTGTGAGTTGCAATTTTGATCGTCAATTGTGGAAATTGCCCAATTATTAATAGCTAATAATTTCGACTTTGAAAATAACTACGCCGTCTTGAGTATTACCGGGTATCCAGAAAATATTTTCAGCACCGTTATGGAAATTTTACGCCGCAATCCCGATTTAAAAATCTATGAACTTATCCTACTAATATCCCAATTATGGCGATCTACTCTTGTCTGATAAGGGTGTAAGTACTTAGATAAAATTAATCGTATTTCACATCTGGATTCAAAGAATCTTATTAGTGAGATAGGTTCTCAAAGCCGTAATGCACCATTAAACATTACGGTGGATTACGGCAATTTAATCTTTAACCTATAGCGATATATCTTGATTATGTAACCCACCCTACAAATTAATAAATTAATAAATTAATCCAAATGAATTTTGCAAAAAATTAGTATAAAATCCTCTGGTGGTGCAGACATTCCTGCCGGCTTTAAAATATAAATTCAAAAATAGCTCAAGTTAATGCCCTATGCCCAATGCCCTATGCCCAATGCCCAATACCCAATCCCCAATACTCCATAAATTTTCTCTGAATATAGCAAAAGAATTACTTTCAATTTACAATTCGCCGCTGTACGTTTATCAAGGCGATATTTTACGTCAGACAATCCATCGCATTACTAAATCAATTCCCTATCCCCAGACGAAATTCCACTTTGCTAGTGTTACGAATGGTAATATTTCCTTACTACAAATCTTTAATTCTTGCGGTTGGGGAATTCACGCTAATACTCCTGGTGATGTTTATTTGGCTTTAAAAGCAGGGTTTTCTCCAGACAAGGTTGTTTACAGCGGTAGCAATCTCAGTGCTGAAGAAATGGCAGGGTTATTAAATTGGGGAATTACAACTTTTAATTTAGATAGTGTTGCTCAGTTACAGGTATTTTGCGAAGTTTATCAATCCCGAAATCAGAAAAATATCTGTGGTGCGGGCATCTTACCTGTTAATGTCTCTCGAAATCAGGAAAATGTTGATAAAATCAGACAGCAAGATTCTGCCATTAGCAAAGAAATAAAATTAGGATTTCGTTTAAATTTACCAGAAATCACCGGCGATAGTCGTATTGGTGTACGCCCAAATGAGTTTGCTGAAGCTGTAGAAATTGCGAAAAAGGCGAATTTAAAAATTAGCGGTTTACATTTTTATCGCGGTACAGGAACTAATGCGACTAAGGCTTTTACACAAGTAATTAATCAAGTTGTAGAAACTGCGAAATTATTACCGGATTGGCAATATTTAGATTTTGGTGGTGGTTTTGGATATCCCTATCATCATGATGGAGTTGCTTTTGATTGGGAAAGTTTTGGTAATGAAATTACCGATGTTTTATTACAACTCGATCAAAAAATTAATTTAATTATCGAACCCGGAAGAGCTGCCATCGCAGGTTGTGCTATTCTTCTTGCTGAAGTTGTTTCTGTGAAATGGCAGCAAGATAAACAAATTGTCGGTGTGAATACGACTGTTGCTAATTTATCAGTGCCTTCGGTGCATGGTGGCTATCGCGAAATTATCAGTTGGAAATCTGGAAAATCCTATGTTACTGATGTGTGTGGAAATACTACTTATTCCCGCGATTATTTAGGGAAAAATTGTCAACTTCCGAAGTTAGAAATTGGAGATATTATCGCTATTTTAGATGTCGGTGCTTACGGCTATGCCATGTCTTCCCATTTCTTACATCGTCCCCGCCCTGCTGAGGTTTTATTAGAAAATCATAGCCATAAATTAATTCGTCAACGAGAAGATTACGATATTTTATTACACAATCAAATTTTTAGTGAATAGTGAATAGTGAGTAATGAATAGTGAGTAGTGAGTAGTGAATAGGGAATAAGGAATAGGAATAAGAGTTTGCAGATAATTTAGATTCTGTAACAAATAATGGTTTATTTGTGCTGACTTAGTTAATTATTAAGGAAATTAAGGAGAATAAATTAATGAAATGTGTCAATTGCGGAGTTGATAATAATCTTAAAGAAAGAACTGAAAATCAAGGGAGGTGTAAAAATTGTAATCATACCTTTACTTTTGAACCTCAAAGTCGTGATGCTAAATATAAATTTACTGACATCTTTTTTAAAAATATAATTGCGGATCTTTCTGCTAACGATACCCTATATTTCACTCCCAAGCAGTTTATTTACGCTTTAAATAGGCGTTTAAATAAGAAAAAAAATCAAATCAATGTATGGAAAGGATGTGGTTGCTTTCTTATTTTTCCTGTAACTGTAATAGCTACTGCTGGTATTTCATTGATTCTAGGATTAACCATAATATTTATTAATTCTTATCTGCAAAGTAGCTCTGAAAAAAATAAAGTTAAAGTACGTAAAGGTAACGCCAGGTTTATTCAAATTAGCGGCATTTTAATTTTGCTTGGAGGTATTTTATATTCAATTGAGATTAATTTATTCTCTTTATTTGTATTCAGCGCTGCTTTAGGTATGCTGCTAATTTATTTTGGAAGCGCACAAATAAATAACTTCCCAGAAATAGAAGGTTTGGTAGAGCCGCCAGATCCATTAATTGTCAACCAAAATCTGTTTCAAGAATGGGTAAATCGCTGGCAAAAAAATAATGGCACAATTACAAATATGTTGCCTTCTCCACGCCAGGAAAATACCCCAGCTAATATCAATCCCGATATCACCGGATACAGTTTTGATCGAGTCATTGTTTGCGACAATGCCGAAATTGCCCAATTATTAATAGCCAATAATTTCCACTTTGAAAATAACTGCGCCATCTTGAGTATTACCGGATATCCCGAAAATATTTTTAACACCGTTATGGAAATGCTTCGCCGCAATCCCGATTTACAAGTCTACGCTTTACATAACGCTTCTCCACAGGGTGTTACCTTGTTAAATCATCTACGCACTAGCCCCAATTGGTTTTTAAATACCAATGTCACAATTTACGATTTAGGATTATTACCGCGTCAATTAATCAAAAATTCCCAAGCGTTTATCCAAGTTTCGGAAGAATACGCCACAGAGGCCAAAAATTTATCACAGGATGTCAAACGAGATTTAACCGAAGCAGAAATTGAATGGTTAGCAGAAGGTAAATTTGTCGAATTAGAATCTTTTACTCCTAAAAGGCTTTTAAGAGTTGTCACTCAAGGTATTGCAAAAAGTCGTCAACCTGATAGTGTTGACGATACTTTTATTGGAGTTTATGACGATTATGATAACAATAGCGCGATCGCAGTTTATGCTGGTGATACTTTTGGTTGAGGGCAATACATTTAAAACCTCAGTCTCACAACATCGCAATAGTAATGGCCGATAATTCATCCGCAGGCACCTACATCCTATCTCTTGTGAGGCTATACAAACAAAGCCTGCCGTGACAGCAGGCTAATAATCCTAATTTTTTGTTCTATTGAAAAAATATTATGTTTATTAAAAAATAAAAAAATCAGTATTATTACTTTGGTGCAAGATTTGAGATAAGAGAGTAGAAATGGTGAATAAAACACCCGCTACAAGAAAATTATGCCAGTTGCGGGCTATCCTAATAAACTTAAAGAATCCGCGATAAGCCGCTCACCCATGCGCTAACGCGTAAGCCCTATCCTAACGGATGAACAGCTTTGCTGCGGCAATAAGCCGCTCACCCATGCGCTTCGC
>DESS01000026.1:45455-73539 GCA_002361335.1 Richelia sp. UBA3308 | reverse complement strand
GCGATTGCCTCCGGCACCCTTTCGTTGCTGATCGCAAAACGTTATATTAGACGTGATATTATATGTCTCGCTGGTTTAATATTGCAGGTCCTTGTAGAGCAGATAAACATTACATGCTGCCACCCACAAGTCGTTTGCCTGACTTGGACACTTTAATTGAACAAGAAAGTTATTTTGTAGTTCACGCACCCCGTCAAACTGGTAAAACTACCGCAATGCTAGCGCTAGCGATCGCTATGCAGCAGTTATGGTGTCCGTCGAGGTTGGTAGCGCATTTAACAATGACTTCGGTGCGGCAGAATTAGCGATTTTGGGAGCTTGGAGAAATACAGAATTACAACCCCAGTCTTGGGTTTATAATGCTCCAGGACAGAGAATTAACGAAAATTTAAGTGCTTGGTCACAAGCGATACAGCGTCCGTTAGTTTTATTTATCGATGAAATTGATTCTTTGCAAAACGAAACTTTAATTTCAGTATTGCGACAATTACACAATGGTTATCCCAGTCATCCAGAAAATTTTCCTTCTTCTGTAGGATTAATTGGATTGCGAGATGTTAGAGATTATAAAGTTGCTTCTGGTGGAAGCGATAGATTAAATACTGCAAGTCCTTTTAATATTAAAGTTAGTTCTATAACGTTAAGAAATTTCAACGCTGCTGAAGTAGAAGAATTATATCAACAACATACTCAAGAAACCGAACAAATTTTTACATCAGAAGCAATAGAAACAGCATTTGATTTAACTCAAGGACAACCTTGGTTGGTAAATGCTCTTGCTAAAGAAGTTGTGGAAAAAATGGTTAAGGATAGAAATATTGCGATTACGAAAGAGCATATTTTACAAGCAAAAGAAATATTAATTGCTCCTATGGATACCCATCTCGATTCCCTTGCAGAAAAACTTCGAGAACCAAGAGTAAAAAACATTATCGAACCAATGTTAGCGGGACAAACATTAGGTAATGTCAGCGCAGATGACCGACAATATGTAACTGATTTAGGATTAGTAAAACGCCATCCTGCTGGGGGATTTGTGATTTCTAACCCAATTTATCGTGAAGTAATTCCCCGGGTTTTAGTACAAGGAACTCAAGACACTTTACCTCATATTAGTCCCAGTTGGTTAACAGCGAATGGTGAATTAAATAAAGATGCTTTATTAGATGCATTTATTAAATTTTGGCGACAGCAGGTCGAACCTTTATTAAATAGTACTAGTTATCATGAAGTGGCTCCTCATATAGTATTAATGGCTTTCTTGCATCGGGTTGTCAATGGTGGTGGAACATTAGAACGGGAATATGCTATTGGTAGAGATAGAATGGATTTATGTTTGAGATATAAAAGTGTTGTTTTAGGAATAGAATTAAAAGTTTGGCGAGAGAAAAAACGCGATCCTCAACCAGAAGGAATTGAGCAATTAGAGTCCTATTTAGCACGATTGGGATTGAATGAAGGTTGGTTATTTGTATTTGATAGACGGAAAAATGCGCTGTCATTTAAAGAGCGTATATCAAGGGAATTTGTGACTACAGAAAATCAGCGTTTGGTTACTGTTGTCAGGTTGTAGAAAGGTTAGATTGTAGAGACGCGATATATCGCGTCTCTACATTTATCGGGATATATCGCGTCTTTACATTTATAGAGACATCGGTTGTCGATATCCAATCAATCAAATTCATACATCATTGGGAGCAACGCCAAAAATAAACCCATCCGTTGTTAAAATCCAAAATTTAATAATGGGTCCCACTCTTCCGATAATGCACTGCACTCAGGCCTTCATTATTAAATACTTTACCATTATCTACAGTGGCATAAACCAACCAATGGTCGCCACATTCCATCCGTGATTTTACTGAACATTCAAGGTATGCTAAAGCATCACTAAGCGCCGGAGAACCATTTTCAGCTTCTTCAGTTCCAACTCCTGCAAATCTATCTTCACCCGGACTAAAGGGTTTGAGAAAATGTTTCATTAACCCTAAATGATTGCCTTCTTTTAATACATTTAACACAAATGAATTACCTGAATGCATCAAAGATTCTAAAGCTCTATCCTTAGCTACAGCAATAGTTAAACCAGGTGGACTAAAACTGGCTTGAGATACCCAAGAAGCTAACATAGCGCTAGAGATATCCCCTTGTTTGGCACTGACAACACATAAAGAACCGATAATTCTTCCCACAGCTTGTTCCACAGTTGTGGAAGGTTGAGTTGGTGTCTTAACCTTTTTGGCTTTTTTCAATGTCTGAGCGAAATCAACACCGGCTTCCTCACACATTTGTAGGGTTTTGTCATCAGGTTTAAATTTAACCCGAATCGGTTCAAAACCAAAACGATATCCAGCGTCTTTGAGTTTGCTTTCCAGAATATCGATCGCTTCTCCACTCCAACCAAAGGAACCAAATACACCCGCCAGTTTACTTTTAGCGGCAGTGGAGAGGATAATACCTAAAGCTGTTTGAATTTGGGTTGGTGCATGACCACCAAGAGTAGGAGAACCAATTACAAAACCGGATGCTTTCTCTACTGCTGTTTTAATTTCTTCTGGTTCAACAACTTCACAATTTATCGATTCTACTGCCACACCAGCTTTAGTAATTCCTCGCGCGATCGCCTGTGCTAAGGTAGCGGTATTCCCGTAAGCGGAAGCATAAATTAATGCAACACTATTTTCTTGATTTGTTTGCTGTTTGCTCCACTGACGGTAAGCTTCTGTTAATTCGATTAAACCGTAGCGCACCAAAGGTCCGTGGTTCGGCGCGTACATCCTCAAAGCTAAATCGCCAATTTTATCTAAAGCGGTTTCAACTTGACGGGCATGGGGTGCCATCAAGCAGTCAAAATAATAACGTCTATCTTCAGTAAATACCTGCCAACCTTCATCTAAAACTTGGTCGCCACAAATATGTGCCCCAAATAATTTATCAGTATAAAGAATTTCCGTTTGGGGGTCATAAGTACAAAGATGATCGGGATAACGAGGATTAGGGGTAGGAATAAATTGTAAATTATGTCCTTTTCCTAAATCCAGGTTTTTTTCCCTCCGCATGACTATAATCGGTAAATCTTTATTTTCTAAAGCTTGGCGTAAATTGATGGCACCGGGATTAGAAGCAACAAATTTGACTTGGGGTGCAATTTCTAATAAAGCCTTTAAAGTAGCAGCCCGGTTGGGATTGACGTGACCGATAATTACGTAATCAATCTTGCTGATATCCAATTTTTGCTGCAATGCATCTAAATATTTTTGCGTAAATGTTTCCCCTGGAGGGTCAATCAATGCTATTTTATCAGCTTGAATTAAATAAGAATTAGCAGTAGTACCCTTACTTAAAGCGTATTCGATCTCAAACCTTAATCGCGACCAACTGCGCGATCGCAATACAGTGGTATCTGTGGCAATGGGGTAAATTTGAACGTCGCGAGGCTTTGTTTGTGACATGGCTCAATACTTGTTAGTTGTTAGTTGTTAGTTGTTAGTTGTTGGTTGTTAGTTATTAATTCTAAATTCCCAATTCGGGCATTCTAAATTCTTAGTTGTTGGTTGTTAGTTATTAATTCTAAATTCGGGCATTCTAAATTCTAAATTCGGGCATTCTAAATTCTTAGTTGTTGGTTGTTAGTTATTAATTCTAAATTCTCAATTATACAGGACGGCCCGCAATTGTCACAATACTCGGGTGGTGCCGTACCCTGATTGCCTAATTATTACGTTCCTCATTATCAGTCAGTGTACAAGCACCCTACAAGTAAAATATGCCAGTTGCGGGCCGTCCTATTATAAATTCTTAGTTGTTAGTTATTAATTCTAAATTCGGGCATTCTAAATTCTCAATTCTCAATTCTTAGTTGTTGGTTATTAATTCTAAATTCTCAATTCTCAATTCTCAATTCTCAATTCTAAATTCTTAGTTGTTAGTTGTTAGTTGTTTGGATTTTTGTAAGAGATAAAGAATAAATGAGTTTTCAACCTTCATTTTTTGTTTTGAATTACTAGTACAGTGGCCGCGTAAATAGCGCAGCCATATCAAATGATTGAATCCTTTCTAAAACAATACTTTTGGCAAACGCCCAGCGGTACTAGTTTCTTATCTCATTGTCTCATTTTTTCCCTTAATGCTTTATTAATTGTTAACCACTAACCACTAACCACTAACAACTAACCACTAATAATGATTTCCAACTTTTCTATGATGTACAGCAGTTAATCCATCGGCTTTGCTGACTTTACCTGCATACACAGTACTGTATACAATCCAATGGTCAGTAGCATCCATTCTGCTAACAACTTCACATTCTACATAGGCCAATGCATCACTGAGTATCGGCGCACTATTTTCAGCTGGTTGTGTTTTCACTCCTTCAAAACGATCGGCACCAGGGCGGAAACGTTTGAGGAAGTGTTTCATTAAAGCTTGATAATTTCCTTCTTCGAGAATATTTAAAACGAATTTATCCCCTACTTGCATCAAGGATTCAATTGCTCTATCTTTCGCTACCGCAATAGTTAATCCCAAGGGTTTAAAACTAGCTTGATTTACCCAGGATGCTAACATGGCACTTTTGACATCGCCTTGTTGGGCAGTAATTATATATAAACCACCACTCAATCTTCCTAAAGCTTTATCCAAATCAGCATCAAGAGACTTCATTTGTTTGATGCTTTTAGCACGGTTTAACCATTGTCCTAAATCTGTTCCCGCTTCTTCACATTGTTTATAAGTAATTTCTGTGGGTGTTTCTTTAATTTTGATTGCGCCAAAGGCTGGTTTCAAACCCAATTCCCGGAATTTAGTTAATACTGGATCGATTGGTTCATCATCGCCGCCACCAGTTTCAAATAATCCTACCGCTTGCTTATCATTTACCGAACCCAAAATAGTGCTCAAGGCAGTTTGAAGATTTTGATCGTCAGCTGGTGGCATTCCCACTACAATTCCAGTAAAGCGGCTGACTTGTTCTCTTAATTCCTGTAAGTCAATATGTTCGCCTAAATCTATCATTTCCACCGCGACTTCGGTTTTAGCGACACCGCTAGCTACTGCTTGAGCTAATTTATTGCTGTAACCGTATTCCGAAACATAGAAAATACCAACAGTTTTCTCTGCCTTGGCTTTGTTTTTGCTCCAATTGCGGTAACGTGCAATCAGTTCATCTAGATGATGGTATAAAAGTGGTCCATGTCCGGTTGCCACCATTCCTACAGTTTCTAACTCGCCCATGCGCTTGAGAGCTGACATTACAGAGCGAGCATTCGGACCCATCAAACAATCGTAATAATACTTAAATTCAGCACTAATTGCTGTTAAATCTTCATCAAAAGTAGCATCGGAACAATAATGCATCCCAAAAGCATCACAGGTGAAGAGAATTTGGGTTTTATGGTCGTAAGTGAAAATGGTATCAGGCCAGTGTAAATTAGGAGCAATCACAAATTCGAGTTCGTGTCCGTTTCCTAAATCAAGGCGATCGCCATTTTTAACTAATTTTCTTTTAAAAGGTTGATGTACCAGATTTTCCAAAAATTGAATTGCAACTTTTGAACCAACAACAGTAACTTCTGGCATTAATTGTAAAAAATCTTTAACTAAGCCACTGTGGTCGGGTTCGGTATGACTGATAATTAAATAATTGATATCCCTTGGATCGATCAGTCCGTTGAGAGTATCAAAGTAGAGTTTGCGGAACTTTTCGTGAGAAGTATCAACTAAAGCAGTTTTTTCGCCACGGATGATAAACGAGTTATAGGTAGTGCCATTTTCCAAACCGAACTCGATATCAAACCGATCTCTATCCCAATCCAGAGAGCGAATTGCTGTGGTATCATCAGCAATTTCAGCAGTCTGCATGGTGAGCCTTTTCTCGATTTTTTCCCTAATTGCTACCATAACTCTCCTGAATAGATTTTTATAAGTAAGTATTAATTCCTCTTATTCTATTGTGACATGAGTTCTTTGTAAATTTTTATAAATTATTTATGATTTTAGTTTAGAAAGATTAATCTAGCTATTTTCCGTTGGATGCAATAAAATGCAAAAAAATTGGCGTTGCCTACCTGGCATTAATGTAGAGACGCTATATATAACGTCTCTTTCGGTCCCTAGGGCAAATCAATTATGACCTAACGGTCACGCTCCGCTAACATACATAGTTGGGAGCATTCTTCAATATGATGTCCGCCAAATCACCCATAATATGTCGTTGCGAGGGTCACTACGTGAAACGAAGCAACCGCAAGGTTTTGAGATTGCTTCCCTACGGTCGCTTCGGACGGTTGTTTAAACGGACTTGATATCATAGGTCGTTGGAATTTTGATGGGTGATGCAATGCGTTAGGTTCAGCCGTAACGCACCTTACAACGGTAACTTTAACTCCCAATACCGTTATTATTATTCTGGAACTCATGGTTAGAAGTCCCAACCCGTGGTATGAGCGGGGGAACTTACTTTAGTAATGGATTGGTCGAGTCAACTTGACTGATCCAGGTCCTAACGGTATCTTTATCTGTTTTTAGCGCAAACGCGTGCTCATCTAGGGTGAAATTTCGTTTTATATTCTTTTGTAAGGTTGTTTTTTGCCATCTGGTGATCTTTGGACCCGTCGAGTACTCAGGTTTTTCCGTTAAATCTTCTTTGGACACGACAGTTGCAAAATAATCGCTGTTACTGTCGCCGTCAGCCAATTTTATTTGTTGTTTTGTTGTATAATTTTTCTTTGACACTATGTTTTGCAGTGCACTCTCACCAGTACTTTTCTTCCCTGTCAAGTGAAAGGTACCGAAAATAACTATTCCCCCAGTCTCGCTATTTTTCATCTCGTTGAATACATTTCTGCCGATATAATTCTGCCTCACCCAGTTTCCATGTCCTTTCGTCGATGTGTAGTGTTGATTATCGTGGCCTGTCACTCCACTCTGCCTTAGCGCATTTGTTTCTACGTTCTGATTGTTGTTCGACACAGCGTCGGCTGGCACAGGTAGCCAGTCATTGGCAATCGCTTTTTGAGAAAGAACAGCTGGCCACGCACCAACGACTCTCCCCAATGTACCCGCATAACTGATCATCCCAGTTAGCATGTCCTCGTCCCAGTTTAATGAGTAAGGCTGTTCTAATAGCACTTTGCCTGGATCTGCCCCCTCCATTAACAGCCGTGCTAGAGCGAAGGCGGTTGCATCCGAATGTTTGTCGTTCATGAACACCCAGTCACCTTTTGCTAGAGCGTTACGAAGATCGTCAATTTTCGCTTTAAACTTTTTATCTTTGTCATATTGCTGTTTAAACTGATTAAATTTGTCGTCAAATATTTTCCCATTTGTCTGGAGCTGTTCTTCTACGTCTTTTTCGTTCTTTCTGTATTGATTTGGCTGACTTGCATCCTGATTTGCCTGCAGTTCAGCCTCATTGTTAGTAAATCTCGTACTTTCCTTTAATTGTCGGGCATAGTACGTATATAAAACTGATTTTCCTGCGGTGTTATAGACATTACGCACTTGTTCTAATTCAGCCGCCTTTGCTTCGAGGTCATTCTCTAGTTTTTGTATTAGATCTTTATCCAACTTCCTATCTAATGCATCATCATAAATATCTTTCAATGCATCTGGCAAACAAAGTCCGTCCCGTATTGACATCTTTGACAGTCGGGCGCTTAAAATTTGATGCCTCTTCGATTTGATTCACCGGTTCTTTTGCTGCAAATCCCTCAAGATACCTACCTTCAGCCAGTTCCTGGGGGGTAGCTTCATTCTTTTTGGGAAAGTATTCAATGATCGCTCAAGGTCCACAAACCACAACCTTCAACTACCATTATTGCGGCCAGCGTATCATCTTCCTGCTCGTCAGAAAAATTAGAAATTTCTACTTCTTCATCTTCTTCATCTACACCATTAAACATTGTTTCCAAAACCGTTTTAACTTTGGTGTCGGTTTGTTTGGAACTGCTCTGACCTAGGGAATACACGGTGTACTTATCATTGTCAATCACGTGTAACTTATCGTTAAAAACGGCGGCAGATGTAAGGGTAGTGAATGGTCCTGTCGCACCATCCGGCAAACCAAAAGTGGTACGTATTGATTTTGGATCCTCGTCGGGGCGGTCGCTTTGGTATACAAGACCCAACTCATTATTAAACCAGAAGTTTACGCCGTTCTCATTGGTAAAAGCGGCATCAATACGACTCCAGCCATCTGGCAGGTCCGTTGCTTGATAAGAACTCGTCACTAAGGGGCTAAAAGAACCGGTAAATTGGTCAAGATCCTCATCTAGCGTCAGATAAATTTTATCGCCAATCACATAGGCAGTAGCAATAGTTATATAAAGTATTGGAGTAGTAACAGCAGTCGATCTTTGGATCAAAGACGAGACACCGCGCGGGCGTGTGGCTGTGCCTGCTCTACGCGAGCTATATATTGCAGCGTCACGACTTTGTGCACAGCAATGGCGCGCTTAAGCACATTTTTGCCAAGTTCGCGATCGCTTTGGAAGAACTTGAGAAAAGCTTTTTTGGGTGTGTTGACAATCTGTAGGGAAGATTGAAAGCCCCCTTCAAGCAACATCATGGCAACATCATTCCTACCCTTGGGTACAATCCGCAGCATACGCTGATAGGCTTTGAGTAGATTTAGCACCCTTGTTTTTTTCATCTTCATCTTCAAACTCGATCCATTTATATTTTTCGAGATTAGGGGTGTGAAGCAAATCCGCTTTGCTCCCGTCTACCTCTTTGTTGTTTTTTAGGAAAGCGTTCAGTTTTTTGAAATCAGTGCTTTTAATTTTTTCGTTGCTCATCAGTTACTCCTATGGCGCTCTAACATTACTGAAAATTATTTTCCCTCATTCCCTCTCTCTGTCATTATGAACGTAATCTTCCACCGGGAAGGGAGTAATCGTGCCCTTAGAGGGTGTTTATAAAATAAATTTTTCGCCTCGGAAAAATAAGTGGGTATGCCTTGATTATTTCTGTCATTGCGAACTTTTTACAATATTTAATAATTTTGAGAAGAACGGATTGGGAGTGGGGATAGGGATAGGCTGCCACTGACCAAAAAATAAACAGGATGCAAGCCCCAGGATTTATCTGTGGAAGGCTTTTGTGGGAAATTATGTTAAAAGATGTGTATAAACTTTAATCACACATTGTCAAATATTAAAACTCTTCTCATGAAACCAAATACTAGAATTTCCCAACTCAAAGGGATATTTATTAAACTAACTGCTTTAGTTTCTATTTTCTCAATATGCTTAAACAACCCAGTTAACGCTCAGCAGCAAGATACAGAACTTTTACCTTTTTTTGATAATCAAAATAACCCCGTTCCAGTGAATTTTCCACCGGGGGCGAAATTAGACATTACACCACCCGCACCTCAACTAAATTCCTTTGATAAAGCAGTACTAAAAACTTGTGGTCCTATAGGTAAAACAGTCAAGCCGAATCAGTTTAAACAGCTTTTATCAAATTATCCAGAAGTATTGACAAAAATTCAAGAAGCGACTAGAGGTGAATTAAGTCCTGGTCGTAAAAGTAGGTCAGAATTCTTACAAGATTTAACTAATATTTGGTTCAAAAATAAAGGTTTTGAACATATTTTCTGTGGTGAAATATATAACAAAAACGATATTGGCGGATTGCATTTTTACGGTAGATATCTAGAATTGCAAGAACAAAAAATTGGTGGAAGACTTCCGATAAATCCTGGAAGACAAGAAGTTGTTCCCGGTGTAATTTATACAATGGGTGTAGTTATAAAACAGCGCGATCGCATCGTAAGAGATGTTATTAAAGGTTATGGTTATTTAACTAATGCTGAAGAACTTTTAGTGGATGTAACTAAAGTATTTAAACAGCAAGGAAATAGAGAAGGTGCTTGTATATATCAACAGTTAGACAAGGAAACCGGAAAAACTTTCCCCACAGTTTTTGTGAGAAAGAATAAGGGAATTATCACTTTTTATCCCGATGCCACTCCCAGAGGGAGACGGTGTAAGGTTTAAGATGCCGAGACAAGGAAGGGGACAAGGAGACAAGGGGACAAGGAGATGGAATTTTAAGCTTTAAGCTTTAACCTTGTTTACTGATAATCCTTTGGATGAATGTCATACATTGGATTTGCTGCTTCTAATTGTGCTGCAAGGCTGATAATGGTACTTTCAGCAGTGGGTTTTCCGATTAACTGTACTGCGATCGGTAAACCTTTTTTGTCAAAACCAACGGGAATCGAGATTGCAGGTTGCCCGGTGGCGTTGGCTACTGGACAAGGTGCAATCCAACGAACTATATTGTCAAAAGTTTCTTCAGGACTTAATGCACGCCATTCACCGACGCGAATGGGTGAATGTAGATAAACTGGCATTACTAACACGTCTATGGTGTCGAAAAACATGACAATTTTTCGGGCTACTATCTGCATCTGGTAAACTGCTCTAAGGTATTCCCCTGCATTACCATTTCTGGCTAATAACCAACGATTTAGAGGTTGTAATATTTCTACAGCAACTCCAGATGCAGCTACATTGGCTTGCCAAACTATCTGAAATGGTTCTATTAATTCCCTAATATCCGGACATTTTTCTTCTAATTGATGACCACTATCTTCTAATAATTTAACTGTTTGCATTACGCCTTGATAACAGTTTTCGTCAGCTTGTCCTAAAGGAGGAAGGTTCGTACAAAAGGCAATTCGTAACTTTTCAACATGCTCTTGACTAGCAGTTAAAAATGATTTTTCTGGTTCGGGTAACCAGTAAGAGTCTCCTATAACATAGCCAGACATGGCATCTAACAAAGCTGCTGCATCAGCTACAGTGCGTGCTATCGGGCCATTTGTGGCAATTCCATTCAGGCGATCGCCAACTGGTGCATGAGTGACTCTTCCTCTGGATGGCTTGATACCAATTAAACCACAACAAGCTGCTGGTCCGCGAATTGAACCGCCACCATCGGAACCTTGAGCAATAGAACATAATCCTGCTGCCAGTGCTGATGCCGCTCCACCACTAGAACCTCCAGAAGTATATTCTAAATTCCAAGGATTTCTAGTTGGAGGAAAATTCGTAGCTTCAGTGTAAGGGAAAGAACCTAGTTCGGAAGTTGCGGTTTTACCTAAAAGAATCAATCCCGCTTGTTTAATTTTTACTACTACACCATCATCATGATCTGATACATTATCAAGTAATGCCGCATTTCCGTAGCAACAAGGAATACCAGCAACTGGATTCAGATCTTTAATTGAAATTGGTACGCCAAACAATGGTGGCAAATCCTGAGTCTTCGCCAATATTTCGGTTTTGCTTTTAGCCTCATCAATCGCCTGTTCTGCAGTAACAGTAAAATAACTTCCTAATCTGGGATTAAATTGTTGAATGCGTTCTAAATATAATTCCACCAACTCCAGCGGCGATATTTCCTTACGACGGATTAATTCTGACTGTTTTAACGCCGGTGCGAACGCTAAATCAACTGGATTCATGTATTTTAACTACCTCGAAAACAAAATCTCGCATATCAAAGGAAATACATTTGATTCAATATTTGCCTTTGTTCCTTGCAATCTCGACATAATTTAAGTCTGGGAGGAATTGCAAGCCGAGATAATCCAGTTTAACTCAGTTTTTGTAACCTTGATATCTTGATACATTTTTAGTAACCGAGATACTGCTGATATTTGATATGTCAGATTGAATGAAAGCTTTAAATAGAATTTTAAGTTGGTTGCAACGGTAAACAGGGTAGAATCCGCTTCTAGATGTTCATCGACTCAAAATATCACATCGATAACCTACCACCCCGATTGTAAACTCCTTTGCTAATAGCACAAGTCTTATAATCGCCAAGATTAAATTAGATTAAATTAGATTAAATTAGATTAAATTAGATTAAATTAAATTAAATCTAAAAATCTAAATCCAAAATCTAAATCTAAAATCGCAAGCTTTTGGCTCGACAATCACGCAACCAAGTTTTAATCCCTTGCCCTACTGCAGTGTCGCTACTTTCTCTTGGTGGTGTAGGCGGTTTTTGTTTGGGATAACCCCCTATTTGAGAATAGATCATCGCCACTCGCCAACCGCTTTCTGTTTTTGTCAAAAACAGCCAGTGAAATCCTTGTAATTGTACGGCTTTACCCTTGACATACTGCCGCTCTAAAGTTGTAAAAAATACTTGTTCTAGTCCCTTTGTCCCATTTATTGATTTATCCGCTTCATCCCTCCACCTTTTTAAAGGTAAGGGTTGAAAATCAGGTTTTCCCGCCACCAGCATATAACTATAAACCTCTACAGACCGATCCAAACGGCGAGCGCGTTGAGTAGCACGATTGAAATAACTCGGTAAATCTCGCAATAATTTAGTAATTAATGTATCTAAATCTTGATTTGAGCAGGAAAATTTATCTTGTGTAATATCAACTACAGATTTTGCAGCTAATACAGGATAATTAAACGTATTCGATACAAAAACCCAAAAGCTACATACAAGCAATAAATAATAATTTTTATTTTTAAGCATTATAATTTCGCCATTCCTGGCTTAATAATATGCCCGATTCACAGGATACAAACAAGTTTATGAGGTACATTTATACTGACGACTTGTAGAGACGTTATATATAACGTCTCTACACATAAGTAATCAAACACAATTAATTACACAATGTCATTGCGAATGTAGGGGAGCGGAATGAAGCAATCGCAAGGGTTGGGATTGCTACGCTTCGCTCGCAATGACTGTAAATATTTTTGTGCAGCTACTTATATAACGTCTCTACACAATTTTGGGAAAAACAAACCAGTCAAATACTAATGCAACGCCCGTCCTTTCAATTATTAATTGTTAACTCCTGACAAATCTTCTTCCAAGCCAGGGCAGGTTCATCAGCAGCAGTGATAGGCCTTCCAATCACCAAATAATCAGCCCCAGCTTGCAAAGCTTGTGCTGGAGTAAAAGTTCGTTTTTGATCGCCCTTGTCTGCCCAACTTGGACGTATCCCAGGACACACCAACAAAAAATCATTCCCACAAACATCTCGTAAATTTGCTACCTCTTGAGGCGAACAAACAGCCCCATCCAACCCCGATTCCTGAGCCAAAAGCCCCATCTGAAGCGCATATTCTGGCAATTCTAAAGGAATCTTCAAATCAAATGCCAACTGTCTTGAAGAAATACTAGTAAGTAAAGTAATAGCAATTAATAATGGTGGTTCCACACCAGCTTCTGCCGCACCTTCCTTTACACCGACTGTAGCAGCTTTGAGTGCTTCTTTACCAGCAGTTGCATGAATTGTCAGTAAATCTACCCCATAACGACCAGCACTACGACAAGCACCTTTAACAGTATTAGGGATATCATGAAACTTCAAATCCAGAAAAATTCTTTTTTGACGAGATTTTAGCGCTTGGAGAATTTTTGGTCCGCAGCTAGTAAATAACTCCAAACCAACTTTAAAAAAAGTAACATCCTCAAGCTTTTCAACCAGCGCGATCGCAGTTGACTCATCAGCTACATCTAAAGGGACTATTATTTTTTGGCATTGGGAATTGGGCATGGGGCGGAAGGGAATTTAGAATTTAGAATTTAGAATTTAGAATTGGGCATAGGGCCGAAGGCGATGAGGTATTAGGAGTTTTAATAACTAACCACTAACAACTAACAACTAACCACTAACCACTAACAACTAACAACTAACCACTAACCACTAACCACTAACAACTAACAACTAACAACTAACCACTAACAACTAACCACTAACCACTAACCACTAACAACTAACCACTAATAACTATACGAGTTTGACAAACTTGTTTTTACCAAGTTGCAAAACTTTACCTTGTATTTCAGTTGAATTATTGAAAGTAGTATCGGTATCAGTTATTTTCTCGCCGTCTAATCGCACACCACCTTCTTGAATTTTTCTTCTACCTTCGCCACTGCTTTTACATAAGCCGCTAGCATTTAGAAGATAGAATAGTTTAGTGGGGAATTCGACTCCAGCTAAGGAATATTCCGGAACTTCTCCTGTTTTTCCTCCGGATGCCGCAGCTAATTCTGCTTCTTTCGCTGCTTGTTCTCCATGATACTGAGTGACAACTTCTTTGGCTAATAATTTTTGGCGATCGCGAGGATTTTCTGGCAGATTGTCCAAAGATAAATCTGTAAGTAGTTCAAAATACTGTAATAACAGTTCGTCAGGAACGCCTTGTAATTTTTGATACTTTTGAGAAGGGTGTTCGCCAACAGCAACGTAGTTATTGAGGGATTTGGACATTTTTTGAACCCCATCAGTACCAACCAAAATTGGTAACAACAGCCCAAATTGAGGCTTTTTACCAAAATGGCGTTGCAAATCTCGCCCAACAGCAATGTTAAACTTTTGGTCAGTGGCTCCTAATTCGACATCTGAATCAACAGCGACTGAATCATAGCCCTGCATTAAAGGATACAGGAACTCATGAATAAAAATGGGATTCTCTTTTTTATAGCGCTCAGCAAAGCCTTCCTTTGCTAGCATCTGTTGCACAGTCATTGTTGAGAGTAATTCTAAAATTTTTCCTAAGTCCAATTTGTCAAGCCATTCGGAGTTATAACGGACTTCTAACCTACCTGGCGTATCAAAATCTAAAATAGGTCGAACTTGCTCTAGATAATTTTTAGCATTTTGCTGTACTTCTTCTGGTGAAAGTTGACGACGTGTTTCAGATTTACCTGACGGGTCACCTATTCTCGCGGTAAAATCACCAATAATCAGTACTGCTGTATGACCTGCATCTTGGAAAGCTCGCAATTTTCGCATTGGTATACTATGACCAAGGTGAATATCGGCACCTGTAGGGTCAATTCCAAATTTAACTCTTAAAGGTCTGTTGGCTTTCTCCAAAAGTTTTTCAAGACTTTCGGATTGTTGATCGGAATTGTCTCCCTGTGGAAAAATTTCTACAATTCCCCGATGCAGCCAAGAAAAATTTTGCCCCATACTAGTAATTGTTGCTTATAGTGTTGACTCTGGAAGGTAGGTTTGGTGGCGATCGCTCTTAAAAAAGAATAGAAGGCGACCGATGACAAACTAAATATAATTTCAAAAAACAACCGCCTTGCCCAGCCTTTATTAATTAGACTTATTATTTACAAGTGAGGAAGTGAGATAGCCGTGTCATCTAGGACTTTTGTAAAAAAGCAGCCCCAAGCTCCGGTTTCGTCAGGCTTTGAATTTATCAAAGGAGTCGGTCAGGTAGCTGGCGGAACTTTATTAGCTGCCACTATGTTGACAAGCTCTATTGTAGCGGGAGGATTAGTCGGTTTAGCAATTAGTTTCCGTAATTTACCAGATGTCAGACAGCTACGTAGCTTCTTTCCTTCAGAAACAACTTACATTTACGATGTTAAAGGTAAGCTGCTTACAAGTTTACACGGAGAAGCTAACCGCGAAGTTGTAACTCGGGATCAAATCTCTCCGGAATTAAAGCGAGCGGTTTTAGCCAGTGAAGATAGCGATTTTTATTTTCACCACGGTATTAACCCTAAAGGTATTGGTCGTGCTGTTGTCACTAACTATAGATCTGGTGGAGTCAGTCAAGGTGCTTCAACTATTACAATGCAGTTGGTGAAAAACCTGTTTCTTAACCGGCGACGGGAATATACTCGTAAGTTAGCTGAAGTTGTATTAGCAATTCGTTTAGAACAAATTCTTTCTAAAGACGATATCTTAGAAATGTACCTCAATCAAGTTTATTGGGGTCATAACAATTATGGCGTTCAAACTGCAGCACGTAGTTACTTTAGTAAGTCAGCGAGCCAATTAACATTGGCTGAGTCGGCGATGATGGCTGGTTTAATCCAAGCGCCAGAGCAATACAGCCCATTTGTAAGCATGAAAAACGCAAAATTCCAGCAGAAAGTCGTTTTAGGACGAATGTTGGATTTGGGCTGGATCGACCAAAAAGAATATGACAATGCATTAAAAGAAGAAATTAAGCTAGGTAAAATCAGGTCTTTCCAAGGCAGTGCTTTACCTTATATTACTAACGAAGTTTCGCGAGAGTTAGCCAAAAAGTTTGGTCGCGATTCCTTGCTCAAAGGTGGTATGCGGGTACAAACTACCGTCGATGTCAACTTCCAGAAAATGGCTGAGAGTGTTGTCAAAAAATGGCACTATCGCTTGTTGAGACGCGGTTTATACAAAAACCAAATTGCTTTAGTTGCTGTAGATCCCCGTACTCATTTCGTGAAAGCATTGGTTGGTGGTGTAGATGCTAAAAAAAGTGAATTCAATCGTGGAACCCAAGCTCAACGACAGCCAGGTTCTGCTTTTAAACCTTTTGTTTACTACGCTGCATTTGCTACTGGTAAATATTCACCAGGTACAACCGTTTACGATACTCCAGTCAGTTATCGAGACGGTAGCGGTTGGTACAGACCACGTAACTATGACAACAGCTTTGGCGGTGCAATGTCAATTCGTCACGCCTTAAAGCTGTCTCGTAATATACCCGTAATTAAGGTTGGTAAAGCTATCGGCATGAATAAGGTAGTTGAAACTAGCCGGACTTTGGGTATCATGAGTCCAATGGAACCCGTAACTTCTCTGCCTTTGGGTGCCATTGGAGTCACGCCCTTGGAAATGGCATCTGCCTATGCTACCTTTGCTAGTTATGGCTGGAAGTCACCAACAACAGTAATTGCTCGCGTTACCGACAGTAGTGGTAATGTTTTACTAGACAATACACCAAAACCCAAACTAGTATTAAATTCCTGGGCAGCAGCTTCCACAATAGATATTATGCGAACCGTAATTTCTAGCGGTACTGGTAAAAATGCCCGGATCGGTCGTCCAGCGGCTGGTAAAACCGGAACTACATCATCAGAAAAAGATATATGGTTTGTAGGTACTGTACCACAATTAACCACTGCGGTTTGGGTTGGTAGGGACGATAACAGAACCTTATCCAGAGGCGCTACAGGTGGTAACGATGTAGCACCGATATGGCGTGATTTTATGGTAAGGGCACTTAAAGGAGTACCGTCACAGAATTTTAAATCGCCTTCAAAATTTAAGCGTCCCAAGGCAAAATAACGGCATTACTATAGTATGGTTATCAGGAGTGAGGTAGGACGTTCTTGGGGGTTTTCCACGCCACTTGCTACAACCGAGGGAACCCTGGGAGAGCAATGGCTCCCCATGAGCGACTACCGTTCATTTTCAGTCTGCGCTCTGGGCATAGGCAAAGGTAATGAAGTATAACCTTTGTTTAAAGGAAACTTTAAACTCTTAACTTATAACAAAATTTATGAATTTCTTTCTAAATCGGCTTTCATTCGTTCTAAAGTAAGATTCATTTGGTCGAACATTTGTTGGGGAGTTACCCCAAATTGATTTAATTGAGTTTTCAGTTGCTCTACTGTCATTTGAGCCATAAAATCTTCAGATAGCTCGAAGCGCTTCATAAACACCCGATAGCGCTCCATCATTGCTTCCATCTGAGTGATAAAAAGCTTTTTGCCCTCACGGTCAAATTTACCGTAGCTATTACCAAGCTTAATTAAGGCTTGATAATCCTCAAATAGCTTTTTGGCTTCTTGCTGAACTATATCGGAGTCGAAAAATCCCATCTTGCTTCTATTAAAATGATTACGCCAGACTTAATATATTGTGATTTCATCTACTAATTTTATTTTAATCTACGTAACTAATTCTAGGGAATAAGTTCGGCAAATACTACTTGAATTCATTCCTGCTGAACCAGATGTACCGCTCTTCAACAACAAAAATTTTCCTTAACTTTATTTTGTATCACGAATAAACCTATTTATGATACAAAATAACACGATGTAGATTTTTTTTATTTAGAGATAATTTTAAGGCTGACATTAGATGCACACAAATGTGAGTCTCTTCAGATTTTAAGCCTTCTGGCTTACTAGCAGCTTAATTAGTGACAAATTTAATGAATCAAAAATTAATGAAATATTTTTTTATCTTTCTATAAATAAAAATGATTGATCGGTCGCAGAAATTAAACAAAATTTAAAATACACAGTTAAACAAGATATATTGTTAACATTACTATCGCGGGTTGATTGCTTATAATATTTTTTTTAGTCAGCTAGAATCGGCTGTAGGGTTTAATTTGGTGAGTTATAGATAAATTAGGAATATGTTTGCCAATAACAAAAGCCGAAGCATTGCTGCAATATTAGCTTTATCTGGTGCGGTAACAATATCAGGGTTACATAAGTTTTATTTAGGACAGCCCTTATGGGGAGTACTTTATGTTTTACTTTCTTGGACACCAATACCCAAAGTAGCTTGTGTCATAGAGGCTGTTTGGTATTTAGCCCAAGACGAAGAAACATTTGACCGTAATTTTAATTCAGGCAAGTCAGCAAAAACTATTTTATCTTCCAAAGCTTCAGGAGTAGGAGTACTTGCTGAAGCTTTACGAGAATTAGATGCATTACGTCAAGATGGGTTGATTTCCGAATATGAATTTGAACAAAAGCGCCGTCAACTCCTAGACAGTGAACAATAAACATGTTAAGGGAATGCCCGAATTTAGAATGCCCGAATTTAGAATGCCCGAATTAAAATTGTCTCCCTATTTCCCCATCCCCCCATCTTCCCATGAATCCCAATTGGTTGCCTCGAATTAACCCCAGACTGCAAAAACTGCGTCAGAAAATACTTAACGATCCTTATTACCGATTAAAATCGGCAGAAGAAATTGCGATCGCCGTTGAACTTGGGATTCGGATTGACGCAAATCAAGCCACTGTCGATGATTGGTTGCGCTTACCAGGTTTGTCCATACATCAAGGGCGAACTCTTGTAGAACTTGCAAGAACTGGTGTTAAATTTTACTGTATAGAAGATATTGCCGCTGCTTTAGGTTTAACCCCACAGCGGTTAAAACCTTTTGATCAAATTTTAATTTTTGGTTATTATGATGACGAATCTTTAGATAATATTACTTACGTAGTTAATCCGAATACGGCAACAATTGAAAGTTTATTAAAAGTACCTTTTATCGATTCTTCTTTAGCACAAGCGGTGGTAGATAATCGTATTGCGATCGGCCCCTATCGCAATATAGTTGATTTTCAGAAGCGTTTGAATCTCCAAGGTGAAATACTTGCTCAGTTAATGTATTATCTAAGGTTTTGAATAACTTAGGATTCAATAATTAAGAATTATTAACTCTTAAAAAAGGTTAAAGGTCTGGATGTTAAAGGTTAAATTAAAGCAAATTTGATCTGTGGGGAAAGTAGATTTGGACGGGGCTTGCGATGCCCGTACCACAAGAGTTTAAAAATCAAGAGTTTAAAAATCAAGAGTTTAAAAAATAGTACTTTAGTTCGTTTATTTGAAAACTGCTGTAAATTTTAACTCTTAACTCCTGTAGAGACGTAGCAATGCTACCTCTCTACATATCTAACTTTTAAATAGCCCCAATTCGATCGAGAGGCCAAAAACGAAAGGTTGCTTTACCAATGATATTTTGTTTTGGTAGAAAACCCCAGTAACGAGAATCATTGCTATCATTACGATTATCGCCCATCATAAAATATTGGTTTTGAGGAACTGTTCGCGATGATAAAGGTTCTCGTGGGGGTTCTTTAATATAATCCTCTTGCAAAACTTTACCATTAAGATAAAGCTGACCGTCATCAATTTTAAGGGTATCTCCGGGAGTACCGATTACTCGCTTAATAAAAGCTTGATCTTGGGGATATCCGCGACGCTGTAATTCTGGTGGTGGTTGAAAAACGACTATATCACCCAATTTAGGGGAATTAAACCTGTAAGAAATTTTTTCAACTACTAATCTATCGCCTGTGTGTAAAGTTGGTACCATAGAATCGGAAGGAATGTAGCGAGGTTCGGCGATAAAAGTCCGAATAAAGAATGCTAATACCAAGGCGATGGTTATTAGAATCAGATTTTCTCGTAAGCTACGCCATGCATTTGATGACACAGCGTTTTTTGCATCAGTTTCCTGAGATGTCATGTAATTTTTGAGCCTGGATTACAACAATTTGACAAATAATATAAGTTTGAAGGGGTATTGTGGCATCAACATCAATTGCTATGTAGCCAACAAACTTTGTACGTCGTCACTAGCAATACTGGATTTTTTATGGCATAACATACAAACATAAATATTAAATTATATTCAATGATTGCAATTATAGCGGTTTTCACTTCATTCCAATACCCTTCTTATGGTAAGGGCGTTACTTGCGAGTCTTAGTTTTAAGCTGCTACGCATTTAAGTTGTATATTTAGAAATATTATGTAAAAGCTAAAGCTCTTATCCCTTTAGCATGAGTGCAAGACAGCAAGACGGCCTTGCTATTGTGCATTTTTAATGCACGACAGCTTACAAATGTATTTTGTATTGCACTTAACTAAAAAATGCTATATAAGGGTAAAAGGGTGAAACGTGGATTATTTCGTAGCCAATCGGGCATATTAATTAACGCTGATTGAAATGGAAATATTATCAGAAAAGTAGTCCAAGACGGCTTTTGCTGAGGGGATACAGGGGAGCCACTGCGTTGTGGAGGAACACGCACGCCCAGTAGCAAGTGGCGTGGTTGTAGTTTCCCCAGTGAGGATTACCCCTCACAAATAAATTTTATAGTCAATGTAATATTTGCCTATAGAATTTACAACTATACAAGAAGAAATATAATTTTAAATTGCTTAATTGGCATCCTTTACTACCCATCTATCATTTAGAGCATCCCAAGCCAAAAGGAAACGCACAGTACCAGGAATTACATTACCGTTTTTCATTAAATAATTCAATGAAGCATTGACTCTAGCAGTATCTGTATTTGCTTCTAAAACAGTTACTTGTTGAATATCGACATTTTCCACTCTTGCTTTCCACCATTTCAGATAAGAAAAATAACCATTTGGATGAAAGCGCTTGTTATTTTTAAATTCGGGAGATAGCTGATTCCAAGCTGTTTTATACTCACCTTGATTGATTTTAGAATAATAATTTTCTACTGCCTGGGTTGGAGATGGTTGTTCAATTGGTGGTGGAGTAAAGTCAATAGGAGGAGATATGGGAGTTTCTTCGGGAATAGAAAAGTCTGGATTAGGATTAGTTGTTTGAGGATTAGTTGTTTGAGGAATTTCTGGCGTTAAGGGTGGCTCAATTTCAGGAAGGGTTTCAGTATTTAACGGCGGTGGTGCTATATATTTTGTAGGTTTTTCTACCTTTGGTGTTAGAGTTGGCGTTGGTGTATTTTTTGGCTGATTTAAATTTTCTGAAGCTCTTTCCGGTGAAATGGTTATTTGTGGTTGTTTTATAATTGTTTGAGGTTGTGGTGTAATTGTTTGAGGTTGTGTTGTAATTGTTTGAGGTTGTGTTGTAATTGTTTGAGGTTGTGTTTTAATTGCTTGAGGTTGTGTTGTAATTGCTTGAGGTTGTGTTGTAATTTTTTGAGATTGCTTGTTTAAATTAAAACCAATAATTATTGATGCACCAATTAAACTACCCCCAAGCAAACTACCAATAAGAATTCCTTTACTGCTTCCTCGATTGCTAGATGGAATTGAAGATGGTGGAATTGAAGATGGTGGAATTGAAGATGGTGGTTCAATTGAAATGGTATTTAAATGAGTAGAGGGTGGTAAGGTTATTCTTGAAACGACAGTATCGGAATTAGCAGTATATGAAGAAACGTCGGTAGCTAAGTTCAACACTCCAGTTTCCAAAGCATCTAGCATAATGCTGGCACTAGAAAATCTTTCTGTAGCATGAAACCCAATTGCCTTGTCTAAAATATCTGCAAAATCGTTTTTGACATCAGGCGCATACTGCCGCCACAATATTTTACCGGTGGCATGATCTACCCCTAATTCTTGCGGTAATTTACCTGTAAGTAAATAAATTGCAGTCAACCCCAAACTATATATATCACTGACAAACATCGGGCGACCAACGGATTGTTCCGTTGCCATAAATCCCGGCGTACCGATGACGATTGATTTTGTTGCATTCCCAGAAGGAGTAAATACCGTCGATAAAGTTTCTTTGACTGCACCAAAGTCTATTAGTACGGGATTGCCATCAGTATCAATTAAAATGTTTTCCGGTTTAATATCTCGATGAACAATACCTTTAGAATGAACGTAATCAAGAATAGGCAAAATACTCTTTAAAATTCCTTTGACAGAACTTTCATCCATTAAGCCAAGTTCAAGTAGCATTTGTGTGAGAGTTTTTCCTTGGATATACTCTTGCACTAAATAAAATTGTCCATGCTCGCTAAAATAAGCGTACAATCGTGGAATCTGAGAACTACCATCTCCCAGTTCTTCTAAAATCGCCGCTTCGCGTCCAAATCGCTCCTGTACTAATTGGTAAACTTGGGGATTATCTTGAATTGGGCGTAATTGTTTTATTACACAAAGACGGCGAGAAGGCATTTGGGTATCCTCTGCCAGGAAAGTTTCTCCAAATCCACCGCTTCCTAAAGTCCGAATGATCCGATAGCGGTTGTTAAGCAGCATTTGTATAAATTTAGCGCTAGTATGCCAAAAGGAACACAGTCATATATTTTACTAATTTTCTTATGCAATCAACGGTTTAACTTAACATTTGTCATCTGATTTTATACTAAATTAGAAATTTAGGGGAATATGTTAACTTAATTGGTATAGGCGCACTCTTTTACAAAAGCTACTAAAATGTAAGCAGCTTTTCCATACAATATTTCGATGTACGCGCTTATTTTGCGGGAGATTTAAAAGTCTAGCTTACCTTACCATCAAAATCAATTTAATTTTTTCAAGTTTCGCTTCAAAATACTTTTAGGAGATTAAATTCACGCTTTATTTTAGATCCCCCATTATCCCCCTTCAAGAAGGGGGACTTTAACCCCATTTTTTCAAGAGGGGAAAGGGGAGATTATCAGAGATAATGGTTAAAAACAATACTTATTAAACATCCTCTTAGTAGTTTTTTTATTGTTATGCTTTGAGGATTAATTTTCAATGGGGAAAATTTACGTAACACTTTTTATTATATTTACTGCACTCAAGTTGCTTATTTTCCGCAGGATGATATTATTCACCAATAATTTACATTCTAGGTATTGCTTTATACCCTGTATTCGGAAGAGGCTATTTAGTTGATTACTGATACAAATATCCCCCCGTGCATAAACCGCAGCAAAGCCCTCACACTGAGGCTTGGCTGCGGTTTACACTACGGAGAAGTTTTCAACCAGACTTAAATCAAACTTTGAAGAGAACTACTCTTGGAATAAATCTGATTGATACCAAGATTTTAGACAACATCCTTGTTAATCAAATAACAAGTTATTTAGATTACATTTTCGCTGTTGAAATGGAAGTATTTTTAGGAATTGATTGTAAGCCCGTCTCAACGCAATCGAATCTAAAAAAATCGGGCGCATCATGTTAAAACCTTTACGTGGGGAGAACTTTTAGGCTGAAAACTCTAGATGTGGAATTATGGCAACAAAGGAGAGGCAAAGGAGTTAAGTTGAGCGCATTGTATTGCAATAAGCGTGAAAACCGCTATCAATCATTTTTCAAAAAATCTTTTATTTGTTCTGTCTTGATATTCTGAAATATATTTCACATTTCGTCGTTCTAAATCTGAAAGTAAATTAGATGGAAATTCTTGGGGAGAATATTTGGGAATATACCAAGATTGCTGATCAAAATACTCTTGCAAACCAGGATTAAGAAAACGTCTTCCGTGACGAGCGAAAATAGAATTTCTCATTATATCTAAAGTGTAACCATCCAGATTCTCTAAATCTTTATCTGTTACTTTCCTTGAAGAAAGCCAGGAAAAATCATTTGTAGTAGTTTGAATTGGAAACGGATCTGTGATTAATGGTCTTAATAACCACAAACCACCCATAGTAAAAATACTAATGATGCTACCGATAATTATACTTTGGGGTAAAATTCCTCGTTTTTGATTCGGTGTAGTTTCCTGATATTTCGTAACTTGTTGTTGAGATATTTGTTTTTGAGATATTTGTTGTGTTTGTGTTTCAGATACAACCTTTGACGGATGAGAAGAAACTGCTCTCTGTTGAAAAGGTACAGTATCTGGAAGAGGAGTAGCTGAAGAAAGCAAAGCTTCCAACATTTCTATAGCGCTACAAAAACGCTCTCGTGGATGATATGCGATCGCCTTATCAATTATTGTTTTAAATGAAGGGCTAATATTTCCAGCTTCAGATTGCCAGACTATTTCTCCAGTGCGGGAATCCATCTCTAATTGTTGCGGTAATTTTCCAGTCAATAGATAAATTATCGTTAATCCCAAACTATACAAATCGCTGGAATAAATTGCTCTACCTACAGCTTGCTCGCTAGGCATATAACCGGGTGTACCAACCACAATCGAAGCAGTAACACTATCATGAGAATTTATTACTGTTGCCATTGTTTCCCGCACCGCACCAAAATCTATCAGCACGGGTTTACCGTCGCTATGTCGCAAAATAATATTATCTGGCTTGATATCTCGGTGAACAATCCGCTTACTATGTACAAATTCTAAAACTGGTAAAATATTCGATAATATTTCTTTAGCCTTAGTTTGGTTAAATAAACCCTGCTGTTGAACTTTGGCTGTTAAAGTATCACCTTCAATCAATTCTTGAACTAGGTAAAATTTGTCTGACAAATAAAAATAAGCATACAAAGTTGGAATTTGATTGCTCAATTCCCCTAACTCTTCCAAAATAGCTGCTTCCCGCCTAAATCTTTCCTGTACTAATTTGTAAATCTGAGGATTATTTTCAATTGGTTTGAGTTGTTTGATTACACATTTACGCCCTGAAGGCATTTGAGTATCTTCCGCCAAAAAAGTATTACCAAATCCACCACTTCCTAAAGTCCGAATAATTTGATAGCGGTTATTCAACAGCATTTGTATTAATTAATAGTAAATAGGAGGTTACTTGTTATATAATTTACCAGATTTTTAGCGCTATCTTCCGCTTATTAGATAACAAGCCAGAAAGTTTTATTTATATTCACAAACTTCCTTCATAAATCAGACGATTAAAAATTAAACGGGAAATTTGAGGAAATATTTTCCAATTATAAGCGTAAGCTTTATCCTGAGCAAAAACAACTAAAATATAAGCTATGTTACCATCAGGTGTAGTGATAATTGCAGCATCATTACGAGAAGCAGAAGTCCAACCTGCTTTACCGCGAAAAGAAATATTATTTGGTAATGATTCGCTTAAAAAACCTCTTACAGGATTAAATTCATTCGGATTTTTATCGCCTTTTTTAATACTTCTAGTTTGAGAATCTATTGTTAAGAAGTTTGCCATTTTTACACTGGAAGTTGCCGATAGAGATTGATTACTATAAATTTCAGATAAAAGTCTGGCAACTTGTTGAGTTGAGATTTGATTACGAATCGGTTTTTGGGGATTATCTCGCAATTTTAAATCGGAACCTTTTGCTTGAGAAAGCTTTAAAGATGGAATGGGAAATGTTTTTTGACTTACATTTATTTTGTCGTAACCTGCTTGTTGAAAATATTGATTAATTTGCAATCTTTTTTTACGCCATTTTTTATATTCTTCTTCTTTTTTTATATTTGGTTTATATTGGGTATTAGAAATTCGATCAATAATATAACTAGCAGCTTCATTGTCAGACTTTTTAATCATTGAATCCAGATGTTGAGTAAATTCTGCTTCTGACAAAATACCTTGTTCTATTTGAGCATAAAGGTAAACCATCCAAAATAATTTCACAACACTAGCCGGATATCTCAGTTTTTCTTGCTGATATCCGGCATATTTTCTGGTTTTTAAGTCAATAATTGTGATTGATAGTGGCTGAGTTGGAAGTTTTTGATTTTTAGTAAAATTTACAACTTCATCAACAATAGTTTGTAACTTTTGACTTTGAATAAATTTTGCAGCAGTTGTAATATTGTATGTCAATTCCGAAGTATCTATATTTTCAGATAATGTCAGAGGTGAAGCTGACGATACTGGTGATAATGATGGTAAAGGAGTAGATTGATTTACTTTTTTGGTAACTTGTTCGGTATTACCGCTATTTTTTTGTTTATATAAAACTAAAGCAATCCCAGTTATTGTTAGCCCAACTCCAATTACTATACTCGCGAATTGCAGCCGAAATAATAGAGTGGAGCGTTTTTTCTCGCTGAATCTCATTTTTGATTTTTTATATATTGATATTAAATTTTCAGTTTTGAGTTGCCATTAGTCAAAAAACTTAACGACTACTAATAATTTTGAGAGTTTCGTAGTCAGAAATTTTAAGCTTTCCATTCTCTAATTGCAAAGAATATCTAACTAATCTAGTGTCAAATGTAGTATTATCACCAGTAATGATTTTTCCATTTTTATAAAATTTACGATCTTCTGTAATCAGAATATCAATTGTTGCTCTGTCTTTACTAGCAATAAACTGTTCTACAGAATCAATTCTTTGTACTCCATATCGATAATAAGCATTGTTGTTTGAAAGCCATTCTAATGAACTACCCGAACCAATATTTTTTCTATAGGCTTCACCTGTTGTTAATTCTGCTCCTAGATTACGATTAAAAGGAGGTGCAAACAAGACTCGCTTTGCCTCTTGCCATTGATTTAAAATATCAATAGCTCTATCTCTTGTTATTGATGATGCTGCTGGTGAAAATTGATTTTGACTGGAAGCTTGTAAGTTAGAAGATTGCGAGACTGTAGTATTCCCAGAATCATCACTTTGATTTTCAATTAAAGTTTTTTCAGCTTGAATATTCGCGGTTGGTTGTTTATTAATTATTGCCATACCACCAACAAGACACATCCCAATAACACCACCTATAATCGTAGCTTTTTGCCAATCTTTCATCCCTTGATTGACTATAATTGTCGGTGGCTGAGATTTTATTTCCGGTGATGGTGTAGATATTACAGTTGGTGGTGAAATTTGGGGTACGGTGGGTGGAATAGGAATTACTTGAGTTTGCAAAGCTTGTAACATTTCTTTCGCAGTAGAAAAGCGTTCTCGTGGATGAAATTTAATTGCTTTATCTAAAATTGCTGCAAAATTTGGAGTAATATTTGAGGCAAACTCTCGCCAGATAATTTCACCTGTAGCCTGATTATTTGATAATTCCTGGGGTATTTTACCCGTAAGTAAGTATATCGCAGTTAGTCCTAAACTATACAAATCACTAGAATATATTGGTCTTCCGGCTGTTTGTTCGCTGGGCATAAATCCCGGTGTTCCAATCGCAATCGACTTAGGGGAATTTTCGGAGACAGCCATTACCGTTTGCATTGTTTCCTTGACTGCGCCAAAGTCGATTAAAATAGGTTTGCGATCGCGATAACGAATCAAAATATTATCGGGTTTAATATCTCGGTGAACAATACGTTTACCATGAATATATTCTAAAACGGGTAAGATATTAATTAAAATTTCTTTGACGGAAGTTTCACTTAATATTCCCTCTCGTCGTAGCTTCCTTGTTAAGGTTTCTCCTTCAATGTATTCTTGAACTAAATAAAATTTATCTTCATGGGTAAAATACGCATACAACTGAGGAATCTGATTTTTCCCATCACTTAATTCTTCTAAAATTGCAGCTTCCCGTTGAAATCTTTCTTGTACTAACTGATATATTTGCGGCTTGTCTTCTAATGGTTTAAGTTGTTTAATTACACATTTACGTTTCGATGGCATTTGGGTATCTTCAGCCAAGAAGGTTTCGCCAAATCCCCCCGCAGCGAGTACTTGAATTACTTTGTAGCGATAGTTTAACAATGTTGGTGTCATCATAGGTTCACACCCGATATTTTTTAAACTATAGCCACGAAAAAATACTATTATCCTCTATGTATTTACTTAAATACGATCGACAATAATTTTATAAAAACTTTAATTTAAAAAACTTTAATTTAAAAAACTTTAATTTAAAAAACTTTAATTATAAAAACTTTAATTTAAAAAACTTTAACTTAAACATATGGGTTTAAAACAAACGGCAACAAAGGATGGAAGATACGCCCCACGCTGCGCGTGAATGGGTTGGGCATT